>CACZOE010000220.1 GCA_902782695.1 uncultured Lachnospiraceae bacterium
CTTCTCTACATAATCCACAGTACGTTCAGTTCCATGACCCATATACATCCAGGTATCCTTACGAGCCTTATCTCGACCGGCAGCAAACTTTGGACTGCTGAGACATTCATCTATCAGAGATTTGATGTCAGTAAAATTATCCTCTGTCAGTTCCATACCTATTTCAGGAAGTACCTTGAATGTCCAGAGCTCATCATCAATCCATGCACAGTCATATGGCGCCTTATCAAACTCAGCATTTGTATAGATGATTGGTTTATTAAACACCAGTGTATAATCAAATATTACACCTGAAAAGTCTGATATCAATATATCTGAATTATTCAATACTTCGAAATTATCATTATCCCTGTTCCACTTCAGCTTATCAGTTTCAGGGAATTTCTTCATCAGTGATTCAAGCATATCTTTTTCAGAAGTAAAAGACTGTGGATGGGGTCTGATGATTATATTGTAACCTGTTTCAATCAGAAGTGTAAGTATCTTCTCTCCATACTTAGAAAGAATTCCACTTTTTCCCCAGGATGGAGCCAGCAGTACTGTAGTTTCTGAGTTCTCCTTCTTGTGTTCCTTCTGATACTTATCAACTCTGTCCTTCATCACATCCAGATATGGTATTCCAACATACTCTATATCCTTGGCAGGCAGATTTCTGAGCTCTTCAAGCTTTCTTATCTGATCACCCTGATACTCACCTGAAAGGAGTATAGAATCATAATAGTCTATTCCAAACATTCTGTACATAGATATATCACTGGCAGCATGAGGAATATGAATATACTTATCTACATCCTTTGATCTCTTCCACTGAAAAACATCCAGACTCGGAGTAGTTGACAGCACTACTTTTGCATTCATCATGTTAAGTCTTGAGAAAGCTTTGTTCCCTTCTCCTATAAATTTTGCATGGATATTCTCATATTTCTTATCCAGAGCAGGATCATCCTCTGAAGCTGTATAATAATGCACCTGGAGATTTCTTTTTTCAAACTCATCACATAATGGTTCGAATATATTCCAATATCTCTTATGATCCGAAAAAATAACTATTGGAAGCTTATCATGAGCCTCAACCTTTCCGTGTGAAGAAAATTTCAGCTTCATCATCAGATTTCTCAGAAAATAAGCAGCCGTACCAAAAAGACCTATAAGAATTGTAAAAAGCATACTCCCCGTTCCGGGGTCTATATATAGAAGCATCCTACTTACGTCTCCTTTTTTAATAATATCCTAAGTATTTCCAGTTATCCTTGTTATGTATATCATCATGTACAGAGAACCAGTCATCCGGAAGGAATTTCTTTCCATTATTGGTCGTTGTATCCCATTCTCTGGACCATATCACTTCTATTGGATTATTCTTCTTATAAGAACTGTCAATGGCTTTTCCTGTAAATGGATTCACCGGATTCTGAACTGTGCCTTCAAAAGCAATTGTCGGGACATCAGCATTAGTCATAAATGTATTATCCACATTAAACCCTGTCGCGCCAAAATCCTTTACCATAAGAGTACAGTTATGTCCCGTATAATCCATGTACTCCTCATGTTCACCCTCTGCATTATTTATAGTAACATTTTCAGCCATATCAGGATTATTTCCCAGAGGCCATCCATGATCTGATACGATGATTATCTTGGTATTATCATATACCCCAATACTCTTCAGATAATCAAACCATTTTCCCATCATAACTACTGCAGACATATTAGAATGATAATGAAAAAATAGATTTTCATCCGGAAGCTCTAATTCATCACCATTCTCATTATACCTTTTATATCCATGTTCGTTATCGTATTCTGTATTGTCTACATTATAATCCGGTAGATACTCCGGTTCTTTGACCATGGTTGGAGAATGGGTCAGATTGTTACTCATCATAAAGAACTGACTTTGACTGTCATCTATCTCTGTAATATTTGCCAGGTTGTCCAGCTCATAATAAGACTCCATGAACATAGGATTATATCCCCAGGCACTTGACAGATTGTCACAACGCTGGCCATCCATTATATAATCAACCTTCTCTTCATACTTACTGGTAGAACAATAGTTTCCAGCATCATATATGTCAGTCTGAAGGAACAGTGGTACTGTCTTAAATACACTGTAATAGAAAAAATTTCTATACAGGAGGTTTTCTGAATCCTTAATCTCCGCGTCATTAGAATTAAACTTCCCAAGAGCAATAAACTTTCTTATATTTGGATAGTCATCATAAATACTGATATCCGGAATCCAGCTATAACCTGCATATGTAGGATCAAATACAGTAACACCATAGTTTTCATTATCAAATATAACCGGCATTACTTTAAGCGCCTCATTGGTTTTGTCAGCAAGAAGCTCCGTATCTCTTTTGTTCATTTCCTTAGGTGTATACTCATATCCACCGTAAAGTCCTGGAGCACCAAAATTTGTGGTTCTTCCGAAGCTGGTACAATTCGGATAGTAAGTAAATCCATCATAGGTTTCCTTTAATTCAGGTTTCTCCGCAAAAATGTATGGAATAAAAGAACTTATCATTCTGTCCATCATAATAACCACTACATTTTTTCCTTTTTTACTGAGCTTAAGAGTTGGAGAATCTCCAGCCTGCTCTGAAAGACCAATTATATTTTTATATTCCTTATTGATTACGCTCGTATTTTTGATACTAAGAACTGTGATAGCCATTATACCAGCAAAAGCAATCGATACCGCAATCTTTTTATTCAGCTTATATAAAAGTGCACATACTGCAATAACTCCAAGAATAACAGCAATATTTATAAGTTTATCTTTTCTTATATATTCAGGCTGATTATCAAACTGAAGTGTTGCTGAAAGAATACCAAGATTTGTTCCAAAGAACATATAGTTAACGAGAAATACAGCAGCAACAGATAGTGTTCCTACTGAAAATATCTTCTTCCCGGAAGGAGAAGCCAGATAATAAAATATACCAAACCATACTATAAAAAATCCTGCAGAAACAAACATTGTATAAACAACATATCTCATAGGATTTTTTACAACCGATACTTCAACAAACTCCGCAGTTGAAGAAGAAATAACACCAGTAGGAATCAGGAATCCCAGAAGGATACATAGGAAAATGCAGGAAAAAATGAATATGGTTCTGTATGACTTATCACTACCTGCTTTTTCATCTGTAACCTTCTTTTCAGGAAGCTTAGCCCAGGCGAAAAATACAGTTGAACAAAGGATCAGTCCAAACATGATAAACATAGCTTTTTCATACAGATTAAGCATAGAAGTCTTTATGGCATATGCCATAATAACAAGTCCTGCCATGCAAGCCAGTACAGACAGCACTTTCTTTGGATTCTTTAACTTATAGAAAATATTTTTACATAATGAGAACAGATTATTAAGAGTCCAGTAGAAAACCAGTCCTGCCGGAGATTTATAAAGGAATATCAGAAAAACTACAGCCATAGTATATAGCTGCACCTTACTCTTCACTGACATTTTATTTGCATATATCATACCTGAGATGATATTTACCGTAGTCATAACTATAGGAAGAACATTGATAGTTATTCCACCAATTGTAAGAAGCTGATCCGGTGATGCAAGATTCTTTATGGGACCAAAAGAATCCCCCTCGAGCATGGATAGATGGGAGAGAAAATGATATGCCGCTATAAAAAACGGTATCTCTAAAAGAAGTGACATGGAGCCTCTTAAGGCATATATAGGCTTATAATCACACTGTCTGTAATAGGTTTGGAGCATCATGAAACGCTCATCACCCTTAAATGTTTTTTTGATATGTTTAACCCAGTGACTGAGTCTCTCTTCGTTTTGTCTTTCTTCCTCCTGAAGTGAATCCGCCTGTCTGTATAATGGCAGCACAAGGAAGTTCATTACAAGGCTGAGTGCTATAATTGAAAGCCCCGGATTATTTATAAGTTTGTTAACGTTATAAAAAATAAATTCAAAAAGAAGTTCCAGCGGTCTGATTATTAAAGCAAATAAGTAGTTTCCAAACATGGTCAATACGCCTTTTCATAAATAAAATATAGTATTACAAATCTGGTAAAACAAAAATTTAATTCGTCAGCCTATAGTATTGAAGCATTTCATATTCATGCAAACGCTCATAACATGCACTGCCCTTTTTATAATCATAGAATTCTCCATTTGAATCCTGAATAGCACTCCTTGAAACGATCGGGTAATCCTTAGATAAATCATATAAAAAGCTGTTATATTTATCCATAGGAAGACCAGCTGATTTCAAAAGATATGCACCTAGATAATTTGCACTAAGCTTATCAGGAATATCACTGAGATCAACATCATAATTGGCCCAGAATATAAATGGCGTAGAATAATCCTGAACTAATAACTCTTTATCAGTGCCCGGCCAGTCACTTTCCAGATCCTCAATAAATGAATCAGTAATGTTTGGTAAATGATCACCAAACATAAGAACCAGTGTCTTTTCGTCCGACTCACTTAAATCATCTATCAATTCACCGAATGCCTCATCTGTTCCTTTTACAAGCGATAAATACTGATCTGCTTCCGGATACTCTTTTTCTGCATTAATAACATGAACTGAAGTTTCATATCCTTCATAATCGTAGCCACCATGACACTGAATTGTTAAGGCAAAGTTGAACTCCGGATTATCATCTTCATCATATAGATCTATTACTTTTTGCATCATGGAATGATCATCTACCCAGTATCTGCAATACGATGCATCTTCAAAAGCATTGTCAATATTGATAAATTCATCAAAGCCTAATAATGGATATGCCAGATGTCTGTTCCAGCTCATAGGATTAGCTGCATGTACTGCAAATGTATCATAACCATAATCTTTCATGAGACTGGCCATTGAATCCGTTTCATCATGAACAAACTGCTGATATGGTGCGAGTCCGGAACCCAGAAAGCACATAGAGCAGCCTGTCAGTGCCTCAAACTCCGAACAGCTGGTTCCTCCACCATATACTGATACTACACATTGACCTATCTTACTGTTCTTACTTTCAGCAGCTCTGTAAAAATTCGGAAGATATTCTGTATCTGTCTCAAAATCAGAAATATTCTTGAGTTCTGCCAGACTCTCATTCATGATAATGATTATATTATCCGGCTTCGTTACACTGCCATCATTTGCATAACCCTTCGCCTGATCCAACAGATTATTCACCTTTTTCTTGCTATAGCCTTCAGGCTTCATCAGTGCAGCATATCTGATATTCTCTGAAAAATTAAGCAGAAATCCCAGAGAATGACTTCTCTCTGTCTGCATATCCTGCATTACCTCTACACCAAGCTTATACCTATACCTGATATTTACAGATAAAATTATAAATGGTAATAAGGCACATATGGCAGCGACTCCCATACATACTCTGACCTTAACAGGAGATTTGTATGTATTATTACTTTTTACTGCGACAATCAGAATAAAAATAAAAACTGTCATGTAAAGCAACATAGAGAAATCAAAGTCAATTTTATAATTCTCAGCTACATTTGCTGCTGTACCAATTGAATATATATCAGAAGGCAGAATGACAGTTCCTCTGAATTGAATCGTATAATGATTAATAGTTGCAAAAACTACTGAAAGAATCGATGTTATTATTATGCCAAGGTAAGCCTTACCGGATAATGCATAAATAAGGAGCATAATTCCAAGTATAAACAAATAATTAATGAAAACAGCATTATGCAGCATTGCGGTAATATCACCAAAGGATACTTTTTCTATCATCACCAGAGTAATAAATGAGAAAACTATGATAAGAATGTATCCATAGACCTTTTTAAAGAAAACAGTTTCCTTTAATGAAGGAATATCAATCCATATAGCCAACAGTATTAAAGCAAAACCTATAGCAAGTGTAATAGGAACACGTTTTGGAACCACCAGATAATTAAACATCAGATCTAATTCGCCCGACAAAGCCTCATCGTTATAATAAAGATCATCCGCCTCTTCCAGATTTATATTACAAATAAAAGCTTTCCAGCAAACATCGGGATTTCTGGTTTCAGGACATGTTATAGAAAAATAGTATGTTTTCGATGGAATCAATTCTACATCCGGTTTCAGATCTACGTAATGCCAGTTCTCTATTTCAGAAGAGTCTACATCAACACTCCACAGTACTTTTTTACTATCATCCAAAATAGACATACGAAGAACATTGTCTACATCATCAGTCCATTCATTCGCCATTCTTACGGAAATAGTCTGTAACCCTTTATACAGAGGACTAAATCTCTGTAACAAAACATCCTCTTCGTTACCTAGAAAAGGCGTGAACTCATATCCACTAACAGAAGTATCTATTCCAGTACCAGTTGTGATTTCGGTTTTCAGATTTTCCCGGTTGGCATATGACAATGTAATAGGTAATAATACAATTAAAGAAAAGAGAAGTTTTAATAAAACTTTACTCTTTCCACCTTTTTTATTCTTTTCTTTTTCTTTATTCTTTTCTTTATTCTTATCGTTCATATAAAAAAACCAATAAACCACTCTGTAAAACACATCAAAAAATCTTACTCAGGTATATAGAGTTCAGGCGTGTAGTGAATGACTCTTGTACCATCATCTTCAAATTCAAAAGGAACGTACATCAGATCTTTTAATTCATTAATAACATTTTCCTTCTTTTCAAGTGGAACATAAAAAAGCATGAATCCACCACCACCGGCTCCAAGAAGTTTTCCTCCAAGAGCACCTGCTTTAATACCTCTTTCATAAAGCATATCTATAGAATCTGTACTTATCTTTGAACCCGTCTGTCTCTTAAGCTTCCAGGTAAGATCAAGCATTCTTCCAAATTCATCCAGACTCTTATTCTTATCCGTCAGAACATCCTGAGCCTCGTCAACCAGTCCAAGCATCTCAAGCTTCTGTTTTGTTTTATCCACTTTACTGCTATCAGCCTGAACCTCTGCAGAAAAATGTGTAAATCCGGTAAAAAACAAAAGAAGAGATTCATTCAGCATCTTTTTTCTTTCAGGCGATATAATAATCGGATCCACCGAAAAAGAATCTCCCTTAAAATCGATCCTGTTAAAACCACCATATGCGGCAGCTATCTGATCCTGCCATCCACCTGCTTCGTTACATAAGGTTCTCTCCAGATAGATAGCATCCTTGGCCAGCTTTCTTTTGTCTACATATTTTCCCTTTAATGCATAAAAAGCAGACAGCATTCCAACAGCAAAGGAACTACTGGTTCCAAGTCCGGATCTTGCAGGAAGATCAGCTTCATAGGTAAGGCGGATCTCATGCATATCGAGGTACTTCATAGCCTCTCTGATTGCAGGATGAACTATATCCTCAACATCTGTAACTCTTTCCATTTTTGAGTACGCAAGCTCTGTCTTATAATCAAAGAATCTTGGCAGATGTCTTACATTTACATAACAGTATTTATCAAACGATGTAGATATAACAGAACCACCATGTTCTTTAAAAAAGTCTGGCATATCTGTTCCACCACCAAAGAATGACATTCTGAACGGAGTCTTTGTAATAATCATTGTAAAACCTCTAATTAAAATCGTCTTCAACTATTTTCCAGACTGCGTCTACACTGAAATTATCCTTTACATATTTCTGATAATCCAGAACAGTTTTTTTCAGTCTGTCCGAGTCATTATATAATGAAAGCACTCTGCTTGCAAATCCTTCTGCATCATCAGCTACTTCCATAAAATCCTCTGCCCCCTGAATACCTTCTATACCTACTGAAGTTGTAACCATTGGAGTCCCATAGTAAAGAGATTCAACAACCTTTCCCTTTACTCCGGCACCATACCGAAGAGGAACAACAACCAGACGGCAGTTATTGTAAAGGTTCTGTAATTCCTCTTCTGAAACAAAACCTTTCAGAACAATACCATCACCGTGAACTTTCTTAACCTTATCCGTAGGATTCGATCCAACTATATAAAATGGAATATTCTGTTTTTTTCTTATAATAGGATACACTTCCTTAGCAAACCAGAGAACTGCATCTTCATTTGGTGGATGACCAAATCCTCCAACAAATAAAATGCCTTCTTTTTTTGCAAAATCCATATCGATGTCTTCTCTGAAGCGCTCATAAACATAAGCAGTAATTGCTTTTGCAGGGATGTTCTTATCTATATCATGTATCTCATCTATTTCGACATAAGAAGGGTAATAATTCATATCAGCCTTATGCATGATATCAAGCTCCTTCTTCTTCCAATCCTCTGATTCAGCAAGAAGCTTTTCATCTCCAAGGAGTTCATACTCTCTTTTAAGTCTCAGGAAGTGAAGATCATGTCCATAGTAGATACATTTAATATTTGTTTTATTTCTTATAAAATCTATATACTTCTCTGTAATATGTGGTCTGTTCAGATATACAAAATCGATATTATCCTGATTATCTATTATCCAGGCTTCATAATGCTGTGCAAACCACGGACCATAAAATACTTCTATACCCATCTGCTGAAGACCTGTGGTATAGGGTTCATCTCTGAAGAAATTATCTCCCATAAATTTTACATTGTATCCCTTGCTGACAAACATTTTCAGATACTGCCAGGTAGTCTTAGAACCCGCATCCTTGTCATACTGAGGAACATAATGATCTATAACCAGAATAGTTTTCTTATTCTGACTTCTGTCTTTTGCATGGAAAAGATCCAGTTCATTTTGGGACTGCTTCTTAAACTCTTCACTCCATTTTTTCATCAGTTTTTCAGAGTTCTCTACCTGATACTTCTTAAGACCCGAGCTAAGATCAGTTCCATTTGATTTTCCTTCGAAATGTACTACTACTGAAAGAGGCTGATACATAACCTTGTATCCCCTTTTTCTCACCTCAAATGCAAGATCCGAATCTTCACAATAGGCAGGAGCAAAGTACTCATCGAACCCACCTATCTCATCCCAAAGATCCTTCTTTATCATTATAGACGCACCTGAGATATAATCCACTTCTTTAACATAATTAAACTCTGGTTTTACAGGATTCTGTCCATTTCCAAAATTCCAGGCATGACCTGGAGCATCTCCCCAGATGATACCTCCAGCCTCCTGAAGGTTTCCATCAGGATAGATAAGTTTTGAACCTACCATTCCGATACTATCATCTCTCTCAATCAGCTCCACCAGTGGTTCCAGCCAGTTATCCTGAACCTGGGTGTCATTGTTGAGAAACAGAATATACTTACCCTTTGCATGCTTTGCAGCATTATTACAATTCTTCAGGAATCTGAGATTTTCTGCATTTCTTACAACTCTGATATTAGAAATAACCTGCGATATATCCACTGTGAAATCAGTAGATACATCATCAGCCAGAATTATTTCATATTTTACAGAGCCACTTCTTTCAATTATTGTTCTTATGCAATTATAGGTGTATTCAAACTGGTTATAAGCTGGAATGATTATTGAAACTGTAGGATTTTCCTCCACTTTTATAGAAAGCTTTCGAAAGCTATCCAGCTTCTTTGCTTCTACCAATTCATATACTTCCGGCTTATCCAGCGGAAAATAATCTTTTCCATCAACACGATACTGGAAGTCTCTCATTTCACTTCTGACTCTTTTAATCCCGCCCTTCTTAAAAGCATCAAAAACAAACTTTATATTTGCTTTATTGATTGCTTTTACATACACATATATGTAATGCGAAATTCCGTATTTCATAGAAATAATAACTCCCTGTTTTTTTATATATCCATATCCATTCTGATAACATTTTCTGCAGCTTTAACGGTGAAGTGATTTTCAATAAATCTCTTTCCTTCATCAGACATCTGTTTCAGCTTATCATAGTCCTCATACAGACTGCATACGATATCAGCATACTTATCCGGATCATCCTCTATTATCATATAAGGTTCTTCCCTGCTAAGTCCTTCAGCACCTATACTTGTTGTAACAAGTGGAATCTGATAATATGCAGCTTCGATAACCTTACCCTTTACACCAGCACCAAATCTAAGTGGAACTATCGATATTCTGCAGGAGCGATAAAGTTCTTCAAGCTTAGCATCGTCCACGAAACCTTCAATAATGATATTCGAAGAATTCAGTTCCTTGATTTCGTCAGGCACACTTCCACCTACTACATGCCATACCATATCAGGATATTTTTCGAGAATCTTAGGATAGACCTCTTTTGCAAACCATAATACACAATCTACATTTGGTGGATGTCCAAAACCACCTACATATAAAAGGTCATTCCTTTTACTGAAGTCCTTCTGGAGATTCTCAGGAAAACTCTCATACATATATAATGGAATATTTCGAATGGCCTTTTTAGGGAATGCCTTCTGCATTATCTCCTGTTCATAGCTTCCTACAACATGTCCAACATCAGTCTTGCTGAACAGATCATATTCTATCTCTTTCCAATGTTCAGAAGCTTTAAGTTTCTCCTCATCACCAGTCAGTTCATATTCTCTCATCTCTCTGATATGATGGAGATCATGAGCAAAATAGAATATTTTAGCATCAGAAGCTTCCTTAACCAGATCAATGTATTTAACAGAAATGTGTGGTCTCTGAAGATATATATAATCAAAGTAATGTGCGTTTTCCTTCAGCCATTCCTGCCAGTTATTATAATAGTAATTTCCATAGAGCACTTCTATACCCATCTGATTAAGTTCAGTAGTATATGGTTCATGTTTATAGAAATTGTCACCAATAAATGTAACCTGCATACCCAGTTTTACAAAAAGCTGAAGGTACATAAATGTACACTTTCCACCTGCATCCTTATCATGATGAGGAACATAGTGGTCTACTACAAGTATGCGCTTCTTATATATACTTCTGTCTTTTGCAATGAATACATCCTGGGCATTTTCTTTATGCTTGGAAAGTTCCTTTTTCCATTTCTCGTAGAACTTATCCCTGTTAACTACCTGATACTGCTTAAGTCCGGTAGATACATCAGTTCCATTTGAAACGCCTTCAAAATGAACCACCTCAGACTGTGGCTGATACATAACTTTATAGCCATGCTTTCTTACTTCAAAAGCAAGATCTGTATCCTCATAATAAGCCGGAACGAGCTGTTCATCAAAACCGCCTATTTCCTCCCATAATGATTTCCTGATCATTATGGCAGCACCGGATATATAATCAACTTCCCTGACATAATTGAATTCAGGACTCTCCGGATCCTGACAATGGCCATAATTCCATGCAGAGGCATCCTTCCAGACAATTCCTCCTGCTTCCTGAAGTTTTCCATCAGGATAAAGAAGTTTAGAACCTACCATTCCAATCTTGTCATCACTTTCAATCAGCCTTACCAATGGTTCAAGCCAGTTCTCATTCACAGTTGTATCATTATTCAGGAAAAGAATATATTTACCGTTCGCATACTTTGCAGCATTATTGCAGTTAAGGAGAAATCTGAGATTTTTCCTATTTCTTACAACCTTAACATTGCCAAGGATTTTTGATATTCTTCTTGTCAGATCGTAAGAAACATCATCAGCAATGATGATCTCATATTTAACATCTCCACTATTTTTTTTTATAGACTTAAGGCAGTTATAAGTATATTCAAACTGATTATATACAGGAATAACTATTGAGACGTCAGGATTATCAAACTTCTGAAAATCTATTCTGTCATATTCCAATACCTTTTTGGTTGTGTATGTGGTAAAGCCCTGAACATACATCCTGATAGCCTGTCGTCTGTTACTACCCTGTGGGAATAAAGCTTCAAAAACCTTTCCCGGAAAACTAACTATTTTCCAACCAATTGAATTAACTATCTGATGATAATATCTGTCAGTTATCAGCAGCTGCTCGATATGTCCCTTCTGATTATTTATAGTAACATCCTTCTCAGCTATTTCAGCATTCTTCTGGCCTAACGCAGCATTTTTTTCTTCTACTACCCGATTAATCTCATTATCCTTTTGTTCAATCAGGGCACTTATCTCTTTTTTCTTTTCTTCATTTAGTCTTTCTATCTCTACATTATATTCTTCATGTATTTTGGATATTTCTTCTGCATTTCGGTTTATAAGTTCCTGGATCTCAGTATTCTTTTGTTCTATTTCAGATTGCTTACTTTCTATAGCCCCACCAAGTTTTTTAATGTGTAAATCCAGATAAGTGATATGATTATTCTTCTGCTCTATCTCGGAAGAAAGCTCGACTATTTTCTTTCTGGCCTGAGGATAAATTGTAAGTCCTTCATGATATGACATACTATCAAATACAGAACAATTCGTTTTATCCATAATAGACTCTAAGAATTCATTTTCAAAAGAAACAAAGTCTTCCTTCAACTGCGGATCAATCCCTATTTCTTCAAAAAGACCATCTTTTAATGTTCTACATTCCAGAGTACTTTCATCGGCATACTTAACAGCTCTATATAATATGTATTTAATTGGTATATTACTCAGTTTCCATTCCTGATCAAAGAATACTAGTGTCTCGTCCTTATAAAAGCTGTTAATAAAGGTCATGTCTATAAATCCATCTACAAGCACATCACCTATATTTTTGCTATCGCTTTTTATTGTAGAATTTGAAGCATCAACAACCTCAGATGACTTTCTCAGTTCATCCTCGAGTTGCTTAACCATATTCTTCAGTTCTGAAATTCTTCCACTCTTTAAATAGTTATTAAAAACATCTATTGCCAAAGTTTCTTTACAGAACGGAAGCTTAAGAGACTCATCCTCAAATGACATTTTAACAGTATTTATTCCCCTGCTATCTAATGCAACAGAATAATCCATCATATCTTTAAGATGTTCTTTTGATTTTTCAGTAGAGGCTACTTTTTTAACTTCCTTATTACCTCTTATAATTGTAGTAATTCTATATTTTTCATCATAATCTCTTTTTTGAGATATATAATCAATATTAGTCTTAACTGAACCAGCTTTGGACACTTCAATAAAGAATGAATTTGCAAAAAATCCAAAGGTTCCGTTTTCAGATAATTCATTATACAGATTTCTCTCATCAGCTATCAGCTCAGCTTCTTCCGTATAATAGAATTTGATAGGTCGGATATCATCATCCTTTGGTGGCCTATTGTCAGTAAAAACAGCCATAGGAAATTTATAGTCAGGAAGCGGATAATAATATTTCATCCCTTTAAAACCTACCTGATATAACATTGATGACAATTCTTCTTTAGAAAAAGTTCTGACACCTGATTTACCATATCTGCCAGTAATATTATCTGATTTGTAATTATTGATTCCCTCAAATGGTACTCCTGTATGATCCTCTGGAGCACCACACCAATACTTGAGACCGAACTTATTCTCAATAGCTAACAGGAGAACGCCGTCTTTATTTAGAAGGTCAAATATTTTACTCAAAATAGAAATGTATGGATTACCCTGATCATTGTTTATACCAACATACTCCAACACTCCGATCAGCAATATATAATCAAACTTAACATCAGTTTTATAATTATATATATCATCAGAAATGATTTCCAAATTATCATACTGTCTGCATCTTTTCTGAATAATCATTGCTCTGTCTGGTGATTCTTCAATAGAAACAACCTTTTTACAATTCTGGCATAAGTAACCTGTAAGTGCCCCCATTCCTGCACCTATCTCTAACACAACCGCATCCTTTTTAAAAGGATACCAGTTGATCAGATTTTCTCTTCCCTGACAGAAATTATGAAATACTGCTCCCGGTTTATCATATAACTCATGAAATGCAGCTTCATTTCCCAAAGCATCATATATCTCTTTTTCTATTTTTCCATCTGAATACACTTTTTTTTCGCTCATAGCAACTCCATACCTTTAATCTATTTTCCAATCATAATCCATCTGCGCTATTCCAACTTCTTTATAATCAGGATTATCAACTCTGAATTTTATTACCTCATATAATCCATCATATCTAGTTCCTTCTTCATCTTCGATTATAAAATCAAGGAAATAGCTGCCTTGAAGCAGTATGTTGGTAAATGAAAACTCAATAGTTTTCTCTCCATCTATTTCGAAAAATTTATTAATTGCTTTTTGAGTTGAAGTTCCAAAGCAATATGTATAATCATTTCTTGTAATACCAATAGAGATTTTAATTTTTTTATTCGGAACAACACTTTTGATCTTAATCTTTACATTAACCTTTTCGTCCAGGTGAACGATAAGAGGACTTTGTCCATCATTTACAACCACCTCTTTGAACTCAACATCTCCGGTTCCTTCACGGTGAGCATCAGGATCACATTGAACGCATATTTCTCTACATGTCAGATTTTTTAATTTCTTTTCTCTGGCTATTCTCTTTTCTTCACGTTCCCTTCTTTCCTGTTCTTCACGTTCTTTACGTTCACGCTCTTCACGTTCTCTTTGTTCTCTTCTTTCCCGTTCTTCGCGCTCTCTCTGTTCTCTTCTTTCTCTTGCTTCTTTCTTTTTAAGTTCTTTTCGTTCTCGTTCTTCGCGCTCTTTTCTTTCCCTTGCTTCTCTTGCCTCGCGCTCTTTTCTCTCTTTAGCTTCTCTCTTCTCCCTCTCTATCTGCTCAAGTCTTTCTCTTTCAGCCTCTTCTTCCTGTCTCTTAAGCATTTCAAGCTCTTCTTTTGCCTCTATTCTGGCTCTTTCTATTCGTTTTCCTTCCATTACAAGGCTATACTCACGGCAGACTATCTTTGGATCTCCATCATCTCTGATTTCACCCTCATCTATCCAGATAACTCTGTCACATATTTTTTCTATCTGACCCTGAGCATGAGAAACTATTACAATAGTAGTTCCATTTCGCTTTATTTCTTTAAGCTTTGCAAAACATTTCTCCTGGAAATTGATATCACCTACCGCAAGTATTTCATCTATCAAAAGAATGTCCGCATCTACATTTATAGCAACAGCAAAAGCCAGACGCATATACATACCTGATGAATATGTTCTGACTGGGTTATCTATATATTCTTCAAGTTCTGAGAACCTGATTATTTCACTTATTCTGTCATCCACTTCTCTGGATTTTATTCCGAAAATAGAAGCATTGATGTAAATGTTTTCACGACCGGTAAGGTCCGGATGAAAGCCCGCTCCAAGTTCGATAAGACTTGAAACACGTCCCTTCATTTCTATAGTACCATCGTTTGGTCTAAGGATTTTAGTGAGCATTTTCAGAGTAGTACTCTTACCACATCCGTTTTTACCTATAAGACCTACAGCTTCTCCCTTTTTTATATCAAAGCTGATTCCCTTCAGTACCTCACGAAGTTCATAACGGTTTCTTTTAGCAAAAAGAATTTTATCTTTCAGAGTTTTGCTCTTATCCGGATAAACCTTGAAATGCTTTTTAACATTCTTAACACTTATGGCTATATCATCTGAACTGACCTGTTTTTTATTCTTTTTACTCTCTGATTCCGCACTGGATATGTTTATCTTAGAAGAATCCTTTGATTGATTTTTTGCCTTGGTTTTTTTCTTATTAGACATTACATTTCCTCCGCAAAATTACCTTCAAGTCTCATAAATATAAACTCTCCTACTAACAGAAGTACAAGACCCCATGCAAGCGGCAGAATTACATCTACTCTTGTAGGAAGCTTATGATAATAAAGCACATCCCTGTATAAATATACTGATGATGCCATAGGATTTATTCTGAGTACAGTCTCAAGCCATGGAAATCTGTCAACAACAGATTCCGGAGCATACATGATAGGAGTAGCCCATATCCAGGCCATAAGAATAACATTTACTACGTATTCCATATCTCTGAGATATACAGTAATACATGCAAATATCAGAGCAAAACCTAATGCTATTAAATATTCAACCAGTAATGCATATGGAAGAATGATCAGATGCCAGCTGAAGCCGACCTTTGAAAATAGAATGAATCCAAAAACTACTATCATAGAGAGTAGTAGGTTTACAAATTTCGCAGTAACGCAGGAAATCGGAAGAACCTCTCTCGGGAAGTATATCTTCTTAGTCATATCTGAATTCTGTATAACTGAACTTGCTCCCTGAGAAATGGAATCCTGAAAGAACTGCCATGGTATCATACCAGCCATAAGATAGATATAATAGTTTTCAATATTACTTGGAAAAACAAAGGTAAACACAACGGTAAATACCGCGATCTGACATAACGGACTTATAAAAGACCACAAAAAACCGAGGACAGACTTCTGATATCTGCCTCTCAGTTCTCTCTTGACCATACTTCTGACCATGTCTTTGTATCCAAGTATCTCTTTTATTCTTGTTATCATTTCAACTCCTGTGATATATCTGAAATCTATATCATAACCTTATTATTATACTACAAATCTTCTATCATCTCCGCAAATTCACTTGCATTTCTATCAAGATTATATGTTTCTTCCATAAACCTTGCGGCGTTCTCTCCTGTAGGCTTTTTACTTCCCATGTATAGACCGATGATAGTATTTGTATAATCACTTACGCTTCTGCAATGGTAATAGTCCTTTCCAGCAGATGCCGGTATACCTTCCATACCTATTTCATTTGTCAGAACCGTAGTACCTGCTGATAATGCTTCCAGGGTTTTTATCTTTATTCCGGCTCCCTGAGCGAGGGGAGCTGCGAAGCAGAGACACCTTTTAAAATATGTCCCGACATCCTCAACAAACCCACGGATATGTATCTTATCACTCTCGTATTTTTTCAGTGAATCGTCGTTGGTTTTACCCACGATTTCCAGTTCAATGTCTGTATTTTTTAGCGCGGGCATGATGCCTTCGATTAACCGCTTGGCACAGTCAATGTTCTCAGGTCGAAACATCGCTCCATAGAACATGATGAAAGGATGCGGGTTGGACATTACTTCGTTTTCTGTTTCTGATTTTACTTCAGTTTTTCTTTGATGTAACACACCGGATTCTCCGGATAATCCATAATTGTCATAGTACGGAGCCGTCACATATATACGGTCACTATCTATCTGACTCTTTTCAAGAAGGTCCCTGTCTTTCGTACTATAAACCACTATTTTATCACACTTTGCAAGCCCTGACAGTTCCAGTTTTTTTCCTGTCCTATATATATCGTAGAAATATCTCTTCTTAAACAGATTTTTTTCTGACCTGTACTGTCTTCCCAGCCTTTGAAAAAATACATCCTCTTCCATACATACTATCTTTGCTTCAGGGAAATATTTCTTTATCTCGGGAATTAAAAGCAGCATGCCGGTCCATTCCAGAATGACAATGTCAACCTTAGGTGGTATAGCATTTTCTCCAAACCCGGCTTCTTCCTTAGAATTTTCAATGAAGCTCTTCGCATAATCCCCGATCATTTCCCTAAGAAGTCCATATTCATAGGACATGATCAGATGCCCCAGCCTATGCCTTGGAAGAAGTGCTGAACCTGCATTTCTTACCTTACGATAAGTATTTCTTAATGCTCCGCCTTCATATAACCTATAGGAATAGGTTATCCCGTAGCTATCCAGATCTATTTTATTTATCTCATCCTGTCTCGCCAGAGTCAGAAGATGAATGTCGTATCCGCCTGAGGCCTTTAGTTTTTTCAGATAAAAATTCTGAGTTTTACCACCACCATGAGGTACATTGTCATAAGGTACTGATGGTGATATCCATAATACTTTTTTCAATTATAATACCTCGTTGCCGTACATATACTTTCGGTAAACCTCGGCTGACTTTGCAGTATGCCCCAGAAGAAACTTAAGTCTCTGCTTTTCTTTCTCAGCCCGGCCTTTTGTCGAAACTCCATCAGCATGAATCACCTGCATCGAAGGATCGTACATGATAGTATACCCTTTTCTCCTGCACCTCTCATGAAGGATATATTCTTCATAGTAGAACTCTGTCTCAGGATCAAAGATACGTGCTTCGTCATGGATAAAACTTTTAGACAGCACAAAACATGCCCCGCAGGGCACTATACCTGTTTTTCTTCTATCTGTAAAGCCCTCTCTTTTATAGGACTTTAATTTCTTCCCGACTATCTTATATGCTATCGGTAATAAAATCAAGAAAAGTTTATTCAAAAATATGGTCTTGTTAAGCTCTGCTTTTGTCCGTCCCTTTGTCGCAATGGGACTCTGATGTTCACCTGAGGAAGAGCTCAGCACGTCGGGACTAAGGATATCCCACTTATATTTCTCATGGTTTTCAGATACATTTTTAAGAAAATCCTTTTGTTCAAAGGTTATATCATTATTTGCTACTATAAGATAATCAAAGTCTGACTGTTCTTTTATTCTGACATATCCCAGATTATTTGCATGAGAAAAACCTGCTTTTTCTTTGATTTGAAGAATCTCTACCTCTGGTATGTCTTTATAACGCCTGCTAAGCTCATCCCGTTCCTGATCTGTTTTATCCGAATCATTATCAATTACAAGTATTTTTACCTTTTCACCAGAATCATCAGGAAATCCAGAATTATCAGATAACTCCGAAACACTACATGAACGAACACTCTCCAGCGCCAGGATAGATTTTATACATTTGTCAGTCACTGATATATCACCGTAGTGAAGAATTATAAAACCAAACAATTATATGTACCTCATACTCAGCACTTTTAACTAAATTTTTAGCGAATTTTACACATTATATAAACTAGTATTTTTATCATATTCATCTTATAAGCTGTCGCAAGAACCTTTACTGCAGCCTTCTGTCCAAACGGAATATCCAGTCTGGAGAAGAGTCCGGTCAGTGGATTCCTATAGCATTCCGGATAAAATGTATCCAGAATTCTTTTAATATAATCTGCCAGCTGGCTTGCTTCTTCCTTTGTAGCACCTCTTGCTATATCAATCATCGTGGAGAGAATCCTAAGTACAAAGAGTTCATGGAACTGCTTTCTTTTAATATGACTATCGTTGTCGGCCCGCTTCTTCTCAGCATCATCACGGAAAAACTCCTGCACCTTCTTGATGCTTTCTTCCAGAGCCTCGTATGGAAGGAAGCTCTTATCCCTCTTTTTAAAGCTATGCATTGCCGAGCTTTCATGCTGAACATAATAATAATCAGCTCTTCTTACCAGGCTTATATTCTGACATGCAGCAGAGAAGAAGAGAGCCACCGGCATATCCTCTCCCCTGACTCCGGGATAGAATCTGATACCACTCTCTTCCCACAAACTTCTCTTATAGAGGTGACAAGCTACAGCCGACATTCTGAAGGTCCATTCCTCATGTCTAGCTTTTTCATATCTACCTGGGATTATGCTCCTTATCACCGTGCCATCAGGTCTCTCCATCAGAAGACCGCTTATCACCATATCAGAACCATATTTAAGAGCCGATGCAAGCATACGAAAGATATACATCGGACCCACATAATCATCACCATCGATAAATGTTATATATTCGCCTGAAGCCCTGTCCAGTCCGGCATTTCTTGCAACAGAAACACCTTTGTTTTCCTGGGAAATCAAAACAATCCTTTTATCCTTCCCAGCCCATTTCTCAAGTATACTCTGGGAGTGATCCTCACTCCCATCATTTATGAGGATAATTTCCAGATTATCATACTTCTGGTTACAGACGGATTTTATGCATTTATCCAGATATTTTTCATTGTTATAAACAGGAATTATTACAGATACCAGCGGCTTTTCCATGCTTTATCCTCTTTAAGAATCTCTGACTTAACTTTATTTTCCTTTTTTGCTTATGTATACGGATTTCTTTTTGCCCTGTTCTATTACTTCAGCCTTGTCTTCCTTATGCTGTTTCTCATTTAGTGCCAGCTCCTGAACCAGATTCTGAACCTTCTGTTCAAGATCCGATACTTCTATAGTCATCATAAATACCTTCAGTAGCAGTATACCTATGATGATAAGGTATACCAGGTTGGAGGTTGACATGAATCCCAGCTTACCTGTAAGCCAGTAGAGTATCTGTGGAAATATGGCCATAACCATCATCATAATAGAGAGGATGATCCAGAACAGCGCATACTCTATCTGCATCTTTGAATTTCTGATCTTTACAACTATATAGACAAATGCAATCAGCGAAACTAATATCAGAACAACTCTCAGTGTTAATGACATACGCTACCTCCTCTTCATTACCACGTGCTTCTCATCCCTTTTTCTAAAGGTCTGAATCAGCAGGATAGATATCAGCATTCTGAGCATATACATGGCAGAACGGGTAAAATTCAGGTAACTGCTTCCGGACTGTCTCTCCTGCATTTCCACCTGAACCTCTGCTATACTTGCTCCCTGTTTCAACAGGTAGGAAATGGTATCCGGTTCCGGACCATAATTCATATTTACAGCAAATTCCTTGATCATGGCCTTGTTAAACATTCTCATTCCTGAAGTCGGATCAGCTATACGCTTTCCTGTTGTAAGGAAGATGGCCACTGTGATCATTCTTGCTCCCAGCATTCTGAGGCTGTGTGGTTTTTTCTTTGTCACAAATCTGGAACCTATCACGATGTCAAATCCGGACTCCAGCTTCTCCAGCATAGCCTTTATATATTCGGGCCTGTGCTGACCGTCAGCATCGAACTGAAGCACCGCATCATAATTATTTCTGTAGGCATATTTCAGACCTGTCTGAAATGCACCCGCTATGCCGAGGTTGACCGGCAGGTCGATGATCTCGTAGTTATTGCGGTGACATCTCCTGGAGGTATGATCACTTGAACCGTCATTGATGACTATATAATCATACTCCGGATATTTCTCTATTATATTTTTAACAACATTTACTATATTATCCTCTTCGTTGTACGCAGGGATAACCATGAGTAGACGCATATTTCTTTCTCCTGTTATCTCATACTGAGATATCCTATTTCTTAACCTTATTTGATATTTCGCTTGTCTTATAGAAAACTGATAACAGCTTTACCACCGGCTTCGGCCAGAATTTTGAGAATATCACCTTATCCTCTTCTATCCTGTCGTTATCCTTTATAATTCTACTGGTTTCACTGCCTTCATGTATTCTGTGGGCAGCCAGCACCTTTGGTACATATATGAAGGCTCCCTCTTTTTTTGAGAGCCATTCCCAGGCTTCCCAGTCCAGGTTGCTCCTGAAACTGTCACTGAAAAGTTTGTCTTTTCCTTCTTTCTCAAGCAGAAGCCTTATATATTTTATATTATAAGTGACTGTAGGGCAACAGATAGCATTTCCAAATCTGATTGCATTTCTTTTTATCCAGCGTTTTCCCTGAAATGCCATAGGTCTGAGAGTCAGCAGAAGCATTCTCTTTATTATCAGATTTCTTCTGTTAGGATATTTTATTTCATTAACCAGCTCACTATAATCGGTAAATGCAATCTGTGGTTCAACACCGGTTATTCTTCTCGACTTCTTAATCATCTTCAGAACAGTCGCAGCATAATCAGGTTCATAAATATCATCCTGATGAACGATAGTCACATACCTGGTATCAGCTATTTTGAGAGCCTCGTTCCAGTCATTTCCTATGGAGGGCTCGCCTTCTCTGATATGATAGGTTACATCATATTTCTTACATAGACTTTCTATATAATCATCCGGTGTCGAAGTCGTAAGCATTATCTCAGATGGCGCAGTCTGACTCCGGAGAGACTTAATGCAGCTCTCCAGATATGGACTGTCTCCGTAGGCACAGATAACAAATGTATGAAGTTTCTTTTTTCCTGTTTTCTGATTCATATTTTCTTCTTTTATACGGTTTTCTTAGTTCCATATCTATTTCTTCAGGAAACCAGCGCCGTCTTTAGATTTTTACATAAGTCTTAGCCTAGCATCTGTGGGATGCACTCTATAACTATCATAGCCTCTGTCGCCATCATTATCATGGCCAGCTTGTAGAGCTTTTCTTTTTTCAGATTTATCATATCAGTATTTATCAGAAGCAGACTGAGTGGCAGGATTGGCAGGAAATATCTTCCCTGAAGTCCCTGTATCACCGTGCTGTCTATCTTTGTGAAGCCCACCACCATGGATGCAACTATCATAAGTATTATTATAATGTGAGAAACTACTATACAAGCCTTCTGGGAGGTCTTTACCTCCAGCTTGTCATTCTCAACATTTGTAAGCATAAGCAATCCGCTGCTAAGTATTGTGAGGAATATCCAGTTAGCCTTAACATCCAGCCAGGCAAGTCTTCCACCCAGAATACCTGCCAACAGAGATCCACCTCTCTGAACCATGGTCATCCACCACATATGTATAACCTTTATCGGATCATCAGCCATATCACTGAAGGTATATATCTCACTCTCTGCCCTGACTGTTCCATCAACAAGCACTGTCTTTAGTACCGGATATCCAGTCCATATAAGTATTCCGGCCAGTACAAGCAGGATGCTTATTGCCAGGATCAGCTTTCCACCCTTACGATTCTTTATGCCATAAGGAAGTGCCAGAAGCATAATACATAGAGGTGCATATACGCCGCCCTTGCACATTACTATAAAGGCAGATAATGCCAGAAGGATCGCATAATCCTTTTTATGCATTTCTTCCCGGGAATATACCATAAGTATATAAGCCATATAAAGGATCAGAACTGCATTTATCATACTGTCATAGGATGCGGAAGAAGCCTGCTGAAGGCTTATAGGAAGCAGCATCACCATGGCGATCAGATTCTTGCCATGAGGCGTAATCTTTATAGCCAGACTTGTCAGTATAACAAAAACTATCAGATTTAAGAATCTTCCCAGATAGTAGGTAAGCAATGTTGAAAGCCCCAGCAGCCTTCCGATGGTTATTCCTATAGCCATTGGAAGATATGTAATATCCGGCACTATTCTGCCGGCATCATCGAAGATCACATTTACCATCTCCGTATCCTGCGGTCTTTTCAGAAGGTTCTGCTTCAGCTGGAAATAAGAGTTACTTTCAACTCCATTTACCAGAAGATCATCCTGAACCACATCACACATTCTCTTACTAACGACACCGTCGCCGGCCTTTCCCTTGCCCATCATGATATTTGACAGCTGATAAGCCGTGTCGATATGAGAAGGTTCGTCCGGAATTCCATGAGGCATAAATATAAGACATATAATTGCTCCAAGTATCAGTGCCATTGGAAGATATGCTTTTGCTATATCATACTTCTTAATGATAAAGAGATAGAAGCCCACTGCCAGGAATATGGAAATCAGGAATACTATCACAAAGTAGAGCTTACTAAGCCAGATTTTCTGACCATATTCCATGTTGTAAATGATATTGTAACGATAGCCTGGATTATCATTAACCGAATACACCAGACCCTGTCTGTAATTTGTGGTAATGTACACTCTGGTCATTACTGCTTCCTGCATTTCCACATAAAGTCTGAGGTGCTTTCCCTTCAGATTTCTGTTTTTTTCCGGAACAGGAATTTTCACATAGGTCGTGGAGGTTTTTATCAGATCATTCACATAACCGCTGGTCACGGCATACTCTTCATAGGTATCAACATCCACCAGCTTGAAATATATATATGCATCCTCATCTGAACCTTTTCTCTTACATTTGACACGGAGAATCTTCAGATCATCAAACTCTCCATAAAAATCCTGATAATATACAGAGGCCACACCGTTCATTTCTAACTTCTGATTATCCTTATGTTTATTCATAAGGGTGATCTTGATATTTTGCTCTTCAAGCTTCGGAAGTATCTCGGCATTATAAACCAAGGAAAAAGACACAGCGAAATAAGCTATCAGCATGACAGCACATATGATTACTTTGATTGTCCGCTTGTCTTTAAACATACATTTCTCCCACATAACTGATAAAGCCTGTAACCCATTACTTTAGAAGCTCTGTGTATCTGCAACCATCTGCAGTTCTTTATCATATATAACTATATTTACTCCGTCCTGATCAGGACTGTATTCTTTCTGATTTATGATGATATGTGACACACCACCGCTCATTATATCATATCCCAGTGCAGACAGACTAAACCGGTCTTCCCCCGAAGTATCAGCGGCTTCTGATGCACCGACAGTCTTTGATATATCATGAAGGATCATTCCCTCTTCTATCACACCTATATAACCGTCACCTGCTTCAAGCTCTGACAGCTTTTCAAGACCAAGAGATTTCAGCATAGCTCTGTCGGCTTCACTAAGGGCAGGCGAAGCATCGCCCTTAACAGATATGTAAATAACGAGATTTTCTTTATTCATAAAGTAGCTGAGATATCCACTGAGACCAGTATGGGACAGCAGTTCAGACTGTTCCTCCGTTAGTGATGCATCTGAAATATCATCTGAATCACTAGTAGCTGCAGCATCAGAGATATCCGAATCATCAGAATCTTCATCATCTGTCACTTCAGAGATTTCCGACTCTTTCTCCTGATCAGCTCCAGACTGGTCAGCCTCGGTAAGGGCTTCACTGTCTCCAAAGAGCTCCTCTCTTGCAGTGGCTCTCAGGTCCATCATCAGGTGTTTGGATTCACGATAGTACTGAACTCTCTTATTATAGAGGTAGAGCTTCTTCAGACCATCACTCAGGTCAGCGTACTGTGCATCCTCTTCCAGAGCCTTTTTCAGCTCTGCCTCAGTATCATAGGATTCTCTCTCGCTGTAATCCCAGGTATTAAAATATGTATCGTCAGAAATAGTTTCTGCATCATTATCATATACAACGATATTGATACCACGTTCGTTATAGGAATACTCCGTCTTTTTTGCACCGATCTGACAGGAGGATATATCTCCCTGATTCTTACTTCCACTTATGAGAGTATACTGCTTCCCCTTTGGAAATCTTCCTGTATAGTCTATGGTTTTATCCTTATTTCTGTGGACACTTCCCTTTGAACTTCCATCCTCACGGAAACTGCCCTCATATTTTACATTTCCATTTTCTATTATTCCGATATAAGAGTCCTTATCGCCTATCTCAGAGAGAACCGTAAGACCACATTTCTTAAGAAGTGCCCTGTCCTCTTCACTCAGCATTCTGCCGGCATGTCCCTTCACGGTGATCATGGTGGTAAAATCACCACCACCGGCGAAGATTCTTCCATCATCAGTCTGATAGCCTGTGGTGAGATATGATAGATACTGACCCGGAGTAGTAGATGCCTTCAGAGCCACCACCTTCTCTATCTTCTGCTGATACTCAGCCAGCTGCTCGTCCATGTAGGAATAATCTGCATTTCCACGAACATCCTGAGCTCCACACTGCTCTGTAAGATATTTTCCAAACCAGTCAGTCAGCTTCTTTGCACCATAATAATTATTATGCTTCCTGTTCTCAGAATCCGTAGCAGGATTATAGCCGATCTCATCTACCAGTGGTTCAAAGACAAAATCCAGGTACTCAACCCCCAGCTCATCAGCCAGAGACTGAATGGAGAAATGTTCCTTGTTACCCCAGTTTCCTACAGCAGGAGTTTTATAAAGAACCAGCTTTATACCCTTTTCTTTGCAGAAATCTGCCATCTTTCTCAGGTATTTTTCAGACTTCTCATGAACCTCAACTCGCTCCTGAACTGCAGTGTTCAGTACGCTTGTGGAAAGAGGCATATCTTCATAAGTACCCTCATCAAAAAGTCTGATGGTTCTCATATTGTATCCACGCAGGTAGCTTCTCGGCTCATAACCGAACTTGGTAAAATCAGTTCGTTCCAGCTCCGACCATCTGGAGTGATAGGTCAGCAGCGGAAATGTATAACCAAGCATGGCACCTACACCATTACTTGCTTCCTTTATAGCCTCTCTTTTTACAGAGGAATATTTCATACCATTCAGAGCTTTTTCATAGAAGCCCTTTCCTACATCACGTCTCATCATAGACACATCGAAGACCACGGTTTTCAGAGTATCCGGATGAAGCCTCTGGGCCTCTTTTACCCAGAAATATGACGCAAGTACAGGCTGTGCCTCACTGGTCAGACTGTAGGCACATATACCATTTTTTTAATACAGTTCCATAGGAGTGATCCCGACTGAGGTCATGCTGGCACCTACAAACAGAGTCTCTATCCTGTTTTCAGGCTCAGCATAAAATCCAGCGGTAGCATCCTCATTAGTAGCCTCATACGCAGCCACTTCACCTACTTCCTCAAGCTCTGCAGGACTTCCCTCTCCGTCACCAATGGTATCCTCAGAGAGCCACACCGGACGGAAAAATACATTTGCCGCTGCAAAAAGAGCAAGGAATATAAATCCGAAGATAATGACCTTTGAAATTGTCGAAATCACATTTTTCATATTCTGACTTTTCTAATATAGTTCCAATTATTTATCATGCACACATCATGCTTCCATCAGCTTCTCTATCTCTGCAACTATCTGTTTGCAGGCATTTCCTTCTTCGTAGCAGCCCTTACTGTCCAGGAACTTCTTTACACCTTTTCTATAGGAAGCCTCATCAAAGTTTTTGATTACCTCATCCAGATGATCCACAGACTTTGCCAGTCCGAAAGGAGTATCCTCTACAGGGAAGTAGAAACCTCTCTCCTGATCATAGAGCTCCAGATCAGGAACATAAAGGAAGGTTGGACGATAGGTTAACATAAAATCATAAACCCAGCTGGAGTAGTCCGAAATACCAACATCGATTCCCGGCAGCAGCTCCTGCATATCACCGAAGAAAGATCCATCCTTCAGCCATTCATTTTCCTTGAAGCCCCAAGCAGCTCTGTCCTTGTTATGAGCCCGGACAATGATTATACATTCTTTTCCGAACTTCTTCTCCAGGCTGGCCTTAAGCTTTTCAAAATCCAGTGGAACGAATTTGGAAGAATTCTCACGGAAGGTCGGAGCATAGAGACAGATAAGCTTGCTATCCTCTTCTATTCTGAAATACCTCTCAACCTCTCTTCTTTTTTCCTTCATCCTCTCCTCATCGAAGAAGATATCATTTCTTGCATGTCCAAACTTAAGGAACGGCACATCCTTCCAGAAGGTTTCCCTGAAAACTCCCTCTTCAAATGTGCTGTTTGTAATACAGTAGTCAGTTACATTGTTAGCCTTTGCTGCACGGTTCATCCATTTTCTGTTTCCACCAAGTCTTTTGATTCCAAGACTTCCGTGCCAGGTATTCAGATAATACTGCTCCTTCTGCTTAGGCATTCCATACCAGACCATGTTAAGAGCATTATCTATCCATATCTTCGATGTAGCCATGGCGTCGTACATTTCCTTGGTTCTGAACTCCACCAGTTTCACTTCAGGAGGATAATGACGTCTGGTCTCAGCAAAGGTGTACTCATTGTCATACACCGAGATCAGCTCCACATCCTTGCCCTGACGGATGAACTCCTCCGCAATATAGCGCGGATTACAGGAAAAATCCTTGTCATAGCTCATAAAAAATATTCGGTTTTTCACTATCTTCTTCGGTTTTCCATAGTATAGCTTTCTTGTAAGCCAGCCTATGGCAGAATCAACCTTCAGTCTTCTGTCAAAGAAATCAAATCCATGACGGAACAGATTTCCCTGAACCAGATATGTTATCAGTTTATTAGACATTATCTTTTCCCTTATGCTTATAATTCAAATGGTTTATAGAATATATGCTTTTCCTGCTCAGCTTTTTTCGGTATCTTTTTGTAATTACCATAAAGCTTTGTGAGGTATCTGTCATATTCCTTCGGTATGTTGCAGCTGATGCCGCCGAAGTCCATTTTTACAGTATCCACCAGTTCACTTCTCTTATATAGTTCCCCAAAGAAATGCTTCCTTCCGCAAGGAGTAGTCACATACTGGGATCTGTTATTACGGCAGATTCCGTTCCATCCGTTGGCAAGTCTCGTCCAGAAATTGATAGGCAGTATAGCCAACGGCATTCCGAGAAGTATCTTGATGATAAAGATGCGCCTTGCCTTTTTCACTAGATTTCTATTTTCTGAATGCTCTGATTTTTTAACCAGCTGCATCATCATTTTCCTGTCTCTCCAGAACTTTCTGCAGGAAAGCAGAAGTCCAAGGGCAAGGGAACCATATCCATGAACCTTACGAAGAAATGCATTATCAAATGTATTCTCTATAATGAATATATCTATAAATGCACCACATTCATCTGTATAATAGTCTTCACGGGTTTTAACTGAGGTTCCCTTCAGGCGGACTCTTGAAAAAAGCAGTGCCAGATTGTCCGTCTGCTCAGGAGTATGTATCCAGTACTTATCTCCCATCTTTCTGGGGAAGAGACGACGGAATTTCTCATAATCCTTTCTGGGCATATTCAGATCGATATCATCATCCCATGGAATAATACCACCATGTCTCACTGCACCAAGTACACTTCCTCCGCCTAGTTCATAGCGGATCTTGTACTTATCACAGAACCTGACTATATCCCCTAAAATCTCATACAGGACTTCCTGCAGATCTCTCAGCTGATCATCGCTTAGTTCCAGCGTATCCGGAGATCTTAAATTTTTAAATATATCTACTGTTGATAAAGAATATTTCATATCTATCCTAGTCACCTGATTCTAATTTACAGTTCCTTCGCGGTCTCATACACTCTTTCGCAGGCATTCTGATCATCATACGGGAAGAATCCATCTATGGTTTTCCTGTAGCCTTCCTCCAGTGCGCACTCTGAGTTCATAGCCTTGATAAGTTCATCTATAAGCTCCTCATTCGTCTTACAAACAGGACCGAAGCCGGTATCCTCTTCATCATACTGTGGAGGAAGCTCCGATGGATGGAAATAGATCAGTGGTCTTCTCATGTAAGCAAAATCAAACTGTATTCCGGAGTAGTCTGTAACCATGAGTGCTGATTCTTTTAGCATCTTCTCATAGTTCGCCTTAACACCCGGCATTATTTCCACAAAATCATTCTTGTCGAAATCCCCGGCCTGTGGACTAAGGATCGGATGTACCAGATAAATGATCTTGTAGCCTGTCTTCTTAGCTGCATCAATGAGACGCTTATCATTTATCAGTGAATTATATATCTGATAATATGCTGTTCTTTTAAAATTCACACTGTACTCATGCTGCTTACCCTTCTCATTCGTACCTGCAGTTACATTTCTCCTCCAGGTCGGCGTGATAAGGATCTGCTTCTTCGGTTCGCCCACCAGTCCATCATATCGTGGCGCACCGGTCAGACTGATCATGTCCTCGGTGTAACCATAGATAGGCTTCGTGATATTTTCCACTTCCTTTGGAGATACGCAGAAATAGT
This sequence comes from uncultured Lachnospiraceae bacterium, assembly GCA_902782695.1. GTDB lineage: Bacteria > Bacillota > Clostridia > Lachnospirales > Lachnospiraceae > Eubacterium_Q. The sequence continues at coordinate 29,087 of CACZOE010000220.1, forward strand.
ACTTCGTATTGTCGTACAGCTTGTTCTGGTACTGAGCTATCTTCTGAATCGTCAGACCGTGCTGCAGGCATACCACATCAGCTCCGAACAGGTCGCGAACGTAGATTTCGTTCTCCTCTGTATAACCCATATATAGCTTAATGTCAATTCTTGTGGCAAATATCATGTCCGCTTTCAGAGCCATGAGCCTTGTTTTAAAGGAGTTAAATGTAAGTACCGTCGAATATTTTGAAGACAGTTCCTTATACTCCTTCGTATCTTTATTTATAATGTAATAGGTATCGATATCCTTTACATTTTTATTCATATATTCATAGAAATACTGACCGTTGTCGCCGCCTTTGAAGAGCTGATCATAGGTGATCCACACAGGTTTTCTGGCCGATTTCCCCTGAAGTAACGGATTTGAAGCCGTAAGCTTACCATTTACTCCCGTTCTTTTGCTCAGCTTAGCAGCAAATCTCAGCCTCAGCATCTCCAGAACCTGTTTGTTTCCTATCCTGCTGTGACCATGACGCGCAACTCTGTACATCATTTTCATTTCACGCTTAAAATGACCAAAGGCCGTCTTCTTCTCCACCTGAAGCTGCTTCTTACTTTCGTTATAGCTGAGGATTCTGTCACCAAACACCCAGTAGCTCTCAGGCAGTTTATTTGAAAGTCTGGACTGGAAGGAAAGAAATGTAACTGGCAGCTTTACAGAAGCTTTATCAAATGTATATTCAAAGAATATTCTGTCCTTTCCCTTCAGCTCATCCACCGGAACCACAGCCTTAAAGGTATAGCCCTTCTTAGTGGTGCGTCCGAAATGTCTGATATTAAAATATATGGCTGTTCTTTCAATTGGCTTCTTCTCTTTGCCGTAACAGACCTTGAGACTCAGCTTATCAAAATCAGCATAGTAAACATTCGCCAGCTCACCTTCCATAACAAGGCAGGCTTTACTATTCTGGTTAACATAATTTATATAGCTTATGTTAACTACAGCTTTGTTATAGCTTTCTATGATAGTCCCCTTACATTCAGCCAGCCACTCATCATTTTTCTTTACAGCATGGCCACAGAGAGACATATCATTATACTTAAGTCTGAGATATTTGATGGACATGAATCTCGGCAC
>CACZOE010000221.1 GCA_902782695.1 uncultured Lachnospiraceae bacterium
TGGATACTGGGGCAGACGTTCGCTGCTTACAGAGGAGCAGAGAAAATGTACTGAGCTTCCGCGTACAGCTATGATGCAGGCTTATGATCTGGGAGAATTTAACGATCTACATCCGACAAACAAAAAAGAGGTCGGAAGACGTGCGGCTCTTGCTGCAGAAGATCTGGTATACGGAAGAGAAGCCTACGTACCGGGACCGGAGAAGAGCCAGATAGAATTTACGAATAAAGGCGAAAGCTTCGAGGCAAAGGTTATATTTACGGAGGGCACGAAGCTGATACTTGGTCACGGAATAGGCGTGATAGTAGATGAGACGAGAAACGAGTCAGAGGTAAAGGGATTCAGTTTCTGGAAGGATGGAAAGTCCTTTGATGCAGAGGCAGAAATAACTGATGAAAGGACTGTTGTAGTAAGTTGTCCTTTAGATGCCGAGGCAGTAAGCTATGCCTGGAGTGACAGCCCTCTGGAGGCAAATCTTTATTCAGAGGACAGGCTTCCGGTAGTACCTTTCTACGAGAAAGTCGAAAAATAGTTTTTGAAACATTTACTGAACTGTTAAAAAAATTATAGAAAAGAGGGGAATAAAATGCTTAGAGAAGTGAAGGTTGAAAATGGAATAGTAAGAGGAGTTGCATCTGCTGACCCCAGAGTTACTGCATTTAAAGGTGTTCCTTATGCTGCACCTCCGGTAGGAAAAAACAGATGGAGAGCGCCTCAGCCCTGTGAGGACTGGGACGGAGTACTTCTTTGTCAGGAATTTGCTCCTATATCCATTCAGGACCAGCCAGGCGTAGGCACGGATGTATATTGTAAGGAGTGGCATGTGGATCCGGACATCCCAATGGATGAGGACTGTCTGTATCTGAATATATGGACTCCTGCAAAGAGTGCAGACGAGAAGCTTCCTGTACTGGTATGGTATTTCGGAGGGGCTTTCCAGTGGGGTTATACTGCAGAGATGGAGTTTGATGGTGAACGCCTTGCAAGAAGAGGAATCATAGTTGTCAGTGTTAACTACAGACTGGCTTTAATGGGATTTCTGGCTCATCCTGAAATCACTAAGGAAAGTCCTGATGCTCCTGCAAACTTCGGACTTCTGGACCAGCAGGCCGGACTTCACTGGGTACATAGAAATATAGCAGCCTTCGGAGGTGATCCGGATAGAATAACTATAGCCGGACAGTCAGCCGGTGGTGGCAGCACACTTCAGCAGCTTACCTGTAAGGATAATAAGGATATCGTAAAGGGTGCAGTTATTTTCAGCGGTATGATCGATATGGAAGGTATGCCGGGAGATATATTTAACCCACTCACTCTTGAGGAGGCAGAGAAAAACGGAGAAGCTTTCTTTGATTTCATTGGTGTTAAGAGCCTGGAAGAAGCAAGAGCAATGGATGCATTTAAACTCCGTGATCTCTATGGAGAGTATTCTCCTATGAATTTTGCACCGGACTCACCACCAGATCTTTCCAAGAAAATGTTCCCGATAAAGGACGGTAAGCATTACGTAGGTGATCCACTTAAAAGTGTTAAAGCAGGAGATTATCCTGATGTACCTGTTATCTCAGGATATACAAGTGATGAATTTACATTTAATGGCGTAAATATAGTTGAAAAGAGCGTGAAAAAGGCAGTCTCAGAAGCAATTAAGAACGACAGGGAAAATGGAAAAGACAGAAAGTTCTATTGCTACTGCTTTGATCCAGATATCCCGGGAGAGGATAATCCGGGAACCTTCCATTCTGTAGATCTCTGGTTCTGGTTTGAATCCATCCAGAAATGCTGGAGACCTTTTAAGGGAAGACACTTTGACCTATCCAGACAGATGTGTAACTATTTTGCAAACTTTGTTAAGACCGGCAATCCAAACGGCTTTGATGCTGATGGTGAACCAATGCCGGAGTGGAAATCATTTAACGATGAGGAAAGTGTAATAAGGTTCAAAACTATATGAAGAATATAATAGATAATTCATTTATCTTTACAAATGAGACAGCTTATGTGCTTTATCAGGAGCACGCCCAGAAGCTGCCAATCATAGACTATCATAACCATTTAAATCCTCGTGAGATTTATGAGGATAAGATGTATGCAAATATGACTGAGATCTGGCTGGACGGGGATCATTATAAATGGCGTGCCATGAGAACCATGGGCTATCCCGAAGAACTGGTTACCGGTAGAAGGGCTACCGGTCAGACTGGTGCTGATAGAGATGAAGAGCTGGACTTTAAGAGGTTTGAAGCCTATGCAGGTACGGTTCAGAACTGTGTGGGAAACCCTCTCTATTACTGGACACATCTCGAGCTTAAGAGATATTTTGATATCGATGAAGCACTGAGACCTAAGTCTGCTGAAATGATATGGGATAAATGTAATGAGCTTCTTAGGACTTCGGATTATAGTGCAAGGAACCTTCTCAGAATGCAGATGGTTCAGGAACTCTGCACCACAGATGATCCGGCTGATGATCTGAAGTGGCATACTCAGATAAAAGAAGAAGTGGACGATATAAGAGTGAGACCTTCCTTCAGACCGGGAAATGTTCTGGACATCGAGAAGGACACATTTGTCTCATATATAAA
>CACZOE010000222.1 GCA_902782695.1 uncultured Lachnospiraceae bacterium
CCGTTTATTTATTTAAATGTGTTAATCATTTATCGCTTTTTCTGAAATCATGTATTACTAGTACTAATAGTTAAAAATCATAATTTTTTACAAATATTAAATGTATTCTTTTGTAAATGCATATTTAATGTAATTATTGATTATTAGTGTCAATCATTTGTTTTAATTAATAAGGAGATGTTGCGTGGATAACAGAGGTATAAGAATCGATCTTTTAAAAATGGTTTCTTATTTTCTGAAGCGTATTTATTTTCTGATTATTTGTGGAATAATCGGATTCGTTGCGATGTATTTTTATACTCAGTTTGCATATATAGACACATATACAGCTGTAGGCACAATGTATGTGGGTAACGGGAATCCGGCAGCAACGAATTATCAATATACAAGCAGTAGCGATTTGGATTCAGCTGTACAATTGATTGATACTTATATGGTTGTTATTAAGAGCAATAAAGTATTGGACGTAATTACAGAACGCCTGGCTCCGAAGTACCCGCAGATTACTCCTGGATTTATTGCAGCGAGTTTATCCGCTGGTGCAGTTTCAAAAACCAGCGTTTTGCAGATTAGATGTACAACAACGGAGCCTCAATTGTCTACAGATATTGCTAATGCTGTTCTGGATGTGGCTCCTGGAGAACTTATACGTGTTGTGAGTGCTGGAAGCTGTGAAGTAATAGACTATGCTACAACTCCTATGTTTCCTGATTATAGAAGCCCGAAACGTCGTGGTGTTTTGGGAGCTTTATTTGGGATTGTTCTGTCTGGGGCTATCTTGATGGTTCTCTTCCTTTTAGATCGTAGAATAACTGATGTAAAAGAAATCACGGACTTTTATACACCTCCTGTTTTAGCATCAATTCAACGAGAAAAAGTAAAAGAAAAAAAGGAAAAAAGAGGGCAGGCAAGTTTTCTTTTGACAAATAAGAGTCCAATGGAAAAAGTCGAGAGTTATGCAAAACTTCGTATGAACATGCTATATACTCTTATTGATAAAGAAAGCAATGTAGTAGTTGTTACCAGCCCTGTTTCAGGTGAAGGAAAGACTACTATTGCTGCTAATCTGGCAGTTTCCTGTGCTATGGGCGGAAAAAAAGTATTGCTGATTGATGGGGATATGCGACGTGCATGTGTGAGAGAAGTATTTCTTTTTGACGAGAATAAACCTGGCCTATCTAATACATTAGTTGGAAATATAGGATGGCAGGAAACCATTCTTACAACACAATTTGATTTACTACATATACTACCCGCTGGTCAGCTTCCACCAAATCCGGCTGAACTTCTAGGATCTAAAGAAATGAAGGCACTACTTAATAGTTTAGCACAGAGTTATGATCTTATTATCATGGATATGCCGCCCATAAATGTAGTGGCAGATCCATTGGCAGTGTCTTCTGTTGTTGCAGGCTGCCTTTTTGTTGTAAGGCAAAACTATACCGATCATCCTGATTTACGTAAAGCACTTATTGCTGCTGAGATGACTGGTATGGAAGTTTTAGGATTTATTTTCTTCGGGGAAGAACTCTCAGTAAGCGGTCGGTATGGTTACTACGGCAAGAAATACTATCAGAAATACTATAAAAATTATTATGATAAATATAATAATCGTGTTCAAATTGAAGCGCAGCATTCTGTTTCTGAAAAATCAGCACCCAATTCATCGTTAGACTGATTGATGAATTCTTATCAACTTATGACATTGGCTTTATAGCATTATAGTGTATGACATGATGAATACACCTGTCATTTTTTAAACTTGATTGATAGTAATTGTTTTTATTATAGATATTATGTTATTGAGGGAAAATTAATGAAAAACAGTGAGGGACTGTCTTTATACCTATTTTTATTGTCAGCAACCCTTCTTAGCGTGATTATTGCGGCAACCGGTTGTGCTTCATCATCTTCAGTCGGCGTTGTCGCTGATCAGGATTCTTTGAGTGCCGTACAAGAGGCACCCGAAGAAAATTTAAGTCAGGAAGAAACAAGCGAGTCTTCTCAATACGATAATAGTGCCTCATTTTCAAGCTCGGATAGTGTAGTAAGTCCTAGTTCTGAGTTGCCAATGCCATCACTTACCGAGACAGAATGCGTCTGGAATGAAAAGGGAAGAATAATTAGTGAGACGGTACACGATACAGATGGTTCCCCTGCATTGAATGCCAGAGGCTTTTATCAAGCAAAGTACACTTATGATGATTATGGAAACCTCCTTACCGAGGAATACTATGATACTAAAAATAAACTCATTAATTCTTCCACAGGTTACGCACGTGCAGTGTATACATATTATACAGATGAAAATGCCAAATCTTACGTGTTGACGGAAGATCGTTATGCATCAAATGGTTCTCGTGCCGATATTCCAGGAAGCTACAGTTACCGTAGAGATATTTGGGATGGGAATCAGATCAAATCTTCTAGTTATTATAATGCAAATGATGAACTTACACGTCCTACCGGCGGTTATGCCCAGATTCTCTATGATGTAAAAAGCGGTCGCTCTACTTATACAATTACAAAATCTTATCATGATGCAGATGGTACTCCCTTAATTGGTATCGAAGGGGGTGCAGTTGTTGTGTCCGAATATACTAACAAAAAATTTGCTGTTCATGCGGGGACGGTCGCTGCTGAAGAAATTACCAGAGATGATGTTATTACAGGCGAAGCAGTTGGAGTTATTGCTGGAACGGATTATCGTAATACGGAGGAAACCTCAGGAAATGGTACAGAAGGTATTTCCGGCACACAGGCTGGAATCCAATCTTCAGCTTCTTATATGGCACAGCGCCTTGTAAGCCGACGTGTTTATGGAACCGATAAATCAAAAGTGTTGGGATCAAATCGTTGGCACATTCTTCAAAATACATATGATGAGAATGGCCAGCGCACAAGAACTGATTTTCTGGATACAGAGGGATCCCCGATTCTTTCTTCCTCTGGATATGCTTCTGTTGTTTATTCCTATGACAATTCTGGACGAGTCGTAGAGATTGAGTATCTGGATACGGAGGAAGAGCTCATTAAAATCATTGCTGGTTATGCAAAAGTTACTTATGAATACTATGGGAACAGTGATCGGGTTCACTATGAGCGCTACTTTGGAGCTGATGGGGAGCGTACTATGATTACAGACGGGTTCTCCATGGTAGAACATGAATACAATGGGACATTTTACGATTTACGCCTTACCTATTATGATAGTGTGGATCAATTAACCATGTGTAAAGACGGATGGGCGCGTATCGAATATATTTTCAGAGATGATCAGAAAAAAAATATTGATGGGTATTCCAAATGGATCATTGGCGGCAAGTATGTACTTCAAGAGAAATACTATGGAACTGATTTGAACCCGATTGAAATAAAAGCAGGGTATGCAGGATATGTAAATGAAGTAAATCCTTATAATCAGGTTATAACCACAACATATATGGATACGGAATGGAATCCCACTCGGAATAAAGAACGGGAAGTAGCAATTATAAGGTATGAATATGACGGTAAGAATAGTGACGAGCCTGCCTCTAAGGAGACATTCTTTGATGAGAATTATAAACCATGTGAGAGTAAAGACGGTTATTATGGCAGAAAGATGATATATGGAGGGCCAGACAAGAGTCTCCTCTTTGCTGAAGAGTTTATTGATGAGTCCGGTAAATCGGATAAGTCTGTTTCAACAGGTGCAAACCGTGCAACCTATACATATGATCAGCATTTCGAACAGACATCCGCTCGTTACTATGACGAAGATGGAAAACCTTTGAATATCGTAAAGGGTTATGCTTCTCTGTTGCGCGAATATGATAAAGAAAAGAATCTTTTGTGGGAAGCAACACTTGGCGCAGATGGAGCATATGTTACAGCTGGCAATCAATATGCTGTCCAAACTCACTCATATGACTTCTCTGGTCATCACACAGGAGGAAAATATTATTCTATTGATGGAAACCCTGTTACGCAATCTGAGGGATATGCTTCCGTCCTATATAGCTATGATCCTAACGGAAATGTTAATTCAATTACGTATCAGAATACAGCTGATGAGCCTGTTATGGTGGATGGAAAAGCCAGGATTCGTCGAGAGTATGACGATTATCATCATATTATAGAAGAGGCTTATGACGGCATAGATTTCAAGCCAGTTATGTCACGAGATGGTTTCGCTTCAAGAAAGACAGAATTTGACTTAGAAACAGGACTAGCAAGTCGTATCGATTATTATGATATAGAAGGCAATCCGATTATGCTTCCCAACGGATATGCTTCATTAACACAAAAATATGATACTGATGGGAACCTAAGAGAACGAGCATATTTTGATGATTTAGGTAATGCAGTAGTGCGAACTGATGTTGGATATGCCCGGTTTGAACGTAAGTGTGATGCAGCCGGTCATATTACCGAAGAAGCATATTATGGAGCGGACGGAAAACTCTTACTGAATAAAGATAATTATGCAGTTCTTCAAAATGAATATGATCACAATGGTAATCTTACCTCAACATTATATTTAAATGACAAGAATAAACCTGCGGATAGTTCTTTCGGATATGCTCGTGTAGAGACAGCTTATGATTTCCAGGGAAACCAGACAAGCGAAGCATATTTTGGATCTGATTTAAAAGCTATAAATATCAAGAAAGGATACCACAAAAAGACAAGTTCCTGGGATCTCAACGGACATCAACTCTCTGAAAAGTATATTGACAAAGATAATAATCCAGTTGAATGTTCTTCAGGATATGCTTCATTCATTATGGAGTATGACAATAATGACAATCTTGTTCGCGAAGTCTATTATGACAAAGATGGCAAAGTAGCCAGAGTTGAATTGGGGGCAGCTGAAATTCGTCGGGAATTTGATGACGAAAATCAACTTCTTAGAGAATCATATTATGATGAGTATGGTAATTCATATATGCTTCTCGGAGATTATTCGGCCAAAGAATTTACATATGACAGCCTGGGAAATATACTGACCGAGGTTTATTTGGGTACTGATGGAAAGCCTGTTGTTTCAACTACAAAAGGCTTTGCTAAGCATGTATGTACCTATGACGGAGTCGGACATCTTCTAACAGAGGAATTTATAGGAGCTGATGATAAACTGATTGATCATAACAATGGTTATGCAAAGAAGTTACAGACTTGGAATTCGCAGGGCTATCTTACAAGCGAAGAATATTTAAATGCTAATGAAAAACCTGCATTGCAACCGGGTGGCTTCAGCTATGTGACTTATGTACGCGACAATAATGGCAACTGCACTGAACAGGCATGGTATTCCAGTCAGGGTGTGGGAGCTTCCTTGATGACAGATGGATACAATAAGGTTATTAACGAGTATGATAATGTCGGTAATTGTTTGAAATCAGTTTATTACTATGATGATAAAATGGTGTTGACTACGAATGGATATGCAGCCGTAGAATATAACTACGATGATCGTAATAGAAAGATACAGGAAAGCTATCTTGATAAAGATATGCGCCGAGTCATGCGATCAGATGGATACTCAGCTATTGCTTATATTTATGATAGTGTAGATAATGTCCTACAGGTGCGGTATCTTGATACAGAAGACAATTTGACTCGTCTTCCTGAAGGTTTCAGTGTCTGGCAGCGTGAATACGATAATACCCGTCATGTTATTCTCGAACAGTACCTTGACGAGAAGGAGCATATTGCATCTCTTACTAATCGTTCCCCTATTGAACGCACCACGTATGATGCAAGAGGCAATTTGATACGTCTAGAGTATCTGGATGATGGTTTACAACCGGTAGAGTCTCAAATGGGATATGCTGCTGTTAACTATACTTATGATACCCAGGGGCGCAGGACAATGGAGTCTTTTTTAGATACGAAAGATATGCCCATACAGCTTTCTGCGGGGTACGCATCAATTCGATATGAGTATGGTAATCAGGGA
>CACZOE010000223.1 GCA_902782695.1 uncultured Lachnospiraceae bacterium
CGTTGTTTGCGTCTGAGAAGAGGCGGAGGCAACAATAAAGAAGGGAATGTCTGGAATTGATGCCGGAGAGTTATAAATAAGGCGGCTTAACTATATAAATAATCTTTACGTTATCTGTGTTAGCATGGAGGATTAGCCATGATATATAAAAAATCAATTTTTACATACTTTCTTTTTGTTTCTATATTTTTTGCACTTTTTTTAATGCCTAATACAGTCTGGGCAGTAGAGGATGATTCAGAAGCGCTTTGTACTCGTTATTTGGGGAGCAATATAAATAATCAGAATTATTCTAGAGGTTATTGGCCGGTTAAATCTTATCTTGTGAAGAATAATGAAGGTTTTATGCGTGTACAAGCAAACTCAGGAGACTGCTGGGCAGTTGTTTCTTATTATGATGATGAATTAAATCTTACAGATAGAAAAGAATTATCAGAAGAATTACCATACTGGGGGGCTTTTCATGAAACAGAATCAAATTATTATGTAGTAAGTGGAAATATAAATCATGATGAATCAGACGAAGTAGAAGTGCTCAGGATAACAAAATATGATAAAAATTGGAATAGACTTGATTCATGTAGTTTATTTGGTGCAAATTCGCGCGATTTTTTTGCTGCTGGATGTCGAGTTGATATAGATGGTTCATACATGGTGATTAGAACAAGTCATCGTATTTATGCCTTAGAAGGGACGGTGCATCAGACAAATGCAACTATTCAGGTAGATATCGATAATATGACTATAAGTGATTATCATGTAAAACCTGCTGGATCATATGATGGATATGTAAGCCATTCTTTTAATCAGTTTGTAAAGATAGAAGATGATCATATGATTACAGTTGATCAAGGTGATGCATTTCCTAGAGCGCTAGTATTGATTAAACATAAAGCGAATGTATCTAAAGGTACATTCCAAAATGATGATGTTGAAAAATATAGTTTTATGAGTTTTCCAGGAGGCACGGGTGTAAATGATACCGGAGTGTCAGTAGGAGGTTTCGAAATATCAAATTCATCATATCTTTGCGCGGGAAATTGTGTAAAGCTTGATGAAAATTATTTGGAATATAATACAAGAAATGTTTTTATAGCATCTATTGATAAGAAAACTAAATCTTCAATTGTGCGACAGCTTACAGGATATGAAGAAGGAGAAGAGTCTACGACTACTCCTCATCTTGTTAAAATTAATGATAATAATTTTTTTATGTTGTGGTCACGTGGAAGACAGTTTTATTACGTGTTTTTAGATGGTGAAGGTAAAAAAACATCAGAAATAATGAGTAAAGATGGTTATATTTCGGATTGTGTTCCTGTAGTGTCAAATAATTCTGTCATTTGGTATACATGGCATAATGAAGATGAGGTTTTTTACAGTGTACCAATTGATGAACCTGAAAATATTACAGTTAAGTCAGTAAAATATCAGCATGACTATGATGTGTTAGAAGTTAATAATGGTATAGCTGATGTGAAATGTAAAAAATGTGGAAAGGAAACAAAAGCCTTAGTTCCTACATCAGTATATTCTTCTTGGAGACAGAACAATGGTTGGTCCTCTAATTCGCCTGACAGATATGAAGTTGGACAGGAAACCGAATATATGGCGGGTGTACGTTATAATGAATCTACTGATATAACTGAAAAACTTCTTGATTATGTTGTTGAGTTGGAAGATCCTGATGCTGGGGTAGTATACCCTATTGAGAATAGAATTCTATGGAAAAAACCAGGTGATCATAAGGTGAATTTTTATTCAAAGTATGTTCCTGAGATAAGTAATACATATACAGTTACAGTGCTTAAGGACTTAGAAAGTGTTTCTATTACTTCACGTCAGCAGTCACCGCAGAAATATAATAATAGAATAGCTCTTGATGCAAAACCTGATGGGGGAAGAGGAAGGATTAACTATCAGTTTATTGCAAAAAAAGCAGGTGAAGATGAAAAAATAATAAGAGATTTTAGTACTGATAGTAATTGTATTTGGTTGCCTGACAGCTTTGGTGAATACGAATTGAAAGTTATAGCAAAAGATACTAAGGATAATATAATTGTAACTAGTGATACTATCACTTTTACGATAGAAAAAGCTGATGTAGAAAAGGAATATATTCATACAGGTGTTTGTGTAACTTATGAAGCAGATTATGGAATCAAAACTGGTGATTTAGAATTTAAGTCAGATAAATTTGTTGATTCTATTACAAGAGATGTTGTTACAGGATGCTTGGAATGGGTGAATCCCGAAGAAATACCTGATGCAGGATCGAATGTATACTTGGCTTGGAGATTCATTCCGGATAATGAAAACTATAATGTTTTAATTGGAAAACATCAAATTAGAATAAAAAAACTGGAGCCTAATATAGACACTCTTCCGGTTATTGATGAGATTGTATATAATCCTAACATTACTCTTGCAGATATAAATTTGTTTAATGATAAGAACAATTCTCCGGGGACATGGTCATGGGAAGATGATAGTATCGTGCCAACAACTAATGATAAAAAATTTCAAGTAATTTTTACACCGGATGATAAGAATTATTATACTAAGAGAAAAGATTTGACCGTAACTATAAAAAAGGCCACACCTTTTATTGTTGAAAAAAATGCTTCGGATATAGTCTATGGAGAATCTTTGGGTGATTCCAATCTTACTTCAAAAGTTGTTTACTCTGAAAATGATGATACAGAAGTTAAAGGGGCTCTGTCTTGGAGTTATTTTGATAAAAAAATAAAGCCTGAAGTGAAGGATAGTAATACTACTATTTATAAAGTGTATTTTCAGCCTGAAGATAGTAACTATGAGCGTATAGAAACTACAATTACATTAAATATCAAAAAAGCATTGCTTTCAAATGTACCTAGTGGGTTGATAAATGTGTCAAGTAGTGTTAAGACCATTAAAAATTCAATTCTTTCTGGTTATTCATACTGGAGATTTAATGATGATGATTTAGATAAACCTATTCAGCAAGAAAAAGAAGAGGAATTTACTGTTTATTACTCGGGAACAGATGCTGATAATTATAGCAATACTACCTCTACTGTTAGCATATTGCGAAGTAAATGTGATCATATTTATACAGAAACTAAAAATGCCTGTTCTGCAACTTGTGAAACAGATGGTTATACAGGTGATGTTTATTGTTTGAACTGTGATGAGCTTCTTGAAAAAGGTAATATCATTGAACATCTAGAACATGATTATGGTGGATGGAAAGGAGTTAATGAGGATAATCATTATAGAATATGTAATAATAATGAAAATCATTATGATATAGAAGCGCATAGTTGGGATGAAGGTACCGTTTTAAGTCCAGCAACAGCTTATCAAGATGGAATAATAACTTATACATGCAGTATATGTGGCTTTACAAAATATACTTTTATTCCAAGATTAAATGATAGTGAAATAACACCAACGAATAGTCCTTCAAATATATATCCAACTCAGCCGGTTATTCGTCCATATGTATACCCAACAATCTATCCGACTGTACAACCAACTATAGTGCCTAAACGGTATATTACTGAAGATAATGAGGACGTTCAGGAGGATGATCAAGAGGATAATATTTTACTTGTAGATATGGAAGAACAGATTGCGGCTTTACCGGATGATGGTGAAATCAATGGTTCAGATTATTCCTCTCTTAAATTGAAGGAAAAGAAGGTTGGGAAAAACTATATTTCCTTAAATTGGAATAAAGTGCCCGATGCATCGTCATATATTATTTATGGAAATAAATGTGGTAAGAATAGTATTTATAAAAAAATAATTTCTGTTCCTGGAAATAAGACTTCATATAAAATAAAAAAATTGATGAATGGACAAAAATTAAAGAAAGGCACTTATTATAAATTTCTTGTTGTTGCTATTCATGAGGATGAAGAAGGTGAATCAAGAACCATTGCAACTTCAAAATCGGTACACATTGTTACCCAAGGAAGTAAATTTGCAAATTATTCAAGTGTAAAGATAAAATCAAAGAAAAATATCACATTGAATATTGGTAATAGTAATATAATTAAATACAAGCTGATAAAAAAAGGTGGCACAAAAGCAAAACAGCATAGAAAGATAAAATTTGAGTCAACTGATTTGGGAGTAGTGACAGTGTCAGATAAAGGAAGAATAAAAGCTGTTGGTAAAGGAATCGCAAAGATATATGTTTATACACAGAACGGAAAGAGTCAGGTGATAAATGTGTCAGTTGATTGATAATAAATCAATTAGTATTGGGCAGGTGGAGGTCGTCCTGTTCATACTTCCATGGATGGGGATACTATCTACGCTGTCTCGCTTGGAGAAATCAAGGCTGACCAGAATCTGATAGGGACGCTGGCCGCAGAAGTGATCAGCGAAGCTATCATAAGAGCTGTAGATAGTTCGGATAGAGCATATGGCTATCCCTGTAGAAAAGACATTTAAATAAGTGATAGGTGATTATTTGATTTCACCTTTTCTATTACAAAAAAGATTGGCAAAGATTTTTATGATCATACTGCCGGTCTTTTTTGTATCCTTTATCAGATCGGGGATTTCGGCTATGTCATAGTATTTATCGCCGAGCTGATAGTATACTTCTTCAAATTCGCATTTAAGGTCATAGGCAAGTTTATATAAAAGAGCTGATAAATCATCAAAAGAATGAACCTGGAGAATGTCTGAAGCAGTGTCTAAATCAGAGTCTAAATCAGAGTCGTTCTGATCCGAGTACATAATAGAAAGATCTGCGGATGCACTGTAATGGTATTTAGAAACTACGCCCATGTAATGAAATGTCTGCTTGAAATCTTTATTTGAGATTTTCTCCTCAAAACCCTTTTTTAGTTCGTTCATTATTTTTGCTTTGACAGACTCGTAGTTCAGATATGAACTTACTTCTGCCAGGGCGTCATTCTCTATGCTTTGTTTCCTTAATGAATCTCTTAATGACATGTTTGTTCTCCTGTATGTTAATTTATGGCTATTTACGAAAACTGTATTCCCTATTTATGATGTCATGTGTTCTCTATTTTTGATAACTTGTATTCACTATTTAAGATGTTCTGTGTTTTACATTCAATACTTAAGATATTCTGTATTTTATATTCAATTTTATGATATGTTGTATTACATATTCACTAGTCATGATATCCAATATTCACTTTTTATTCAAGGATTATTAATTGTATGGTACAATAGCAACTATCTGTTTAGTTTATAAAAACTAATGTTAATAAAAAGAATTGCATGTTAGTGAAGGGAAAATGTGATGACAGGCGAAAAGGAATTTGATTGTGGTTTTACAAATGAGAATAAATGGTTCAGATATCGGGCTGCAGCAATTATAGTAGAAGAAGGCTCGGTGCTTTTTGCCGGAAATGAAATAGATGATTATCTATATTCAATCGGTGGAGCGGTACATATGGGAGAAACGGCAGAAGATGCTGTTATTAGAGAAGTGCTGGAGGAAACCGGTGTCAGGTATGAGATAGATCACCTGGCTGTTATCCATGAGAATTTCTTTTGTGATAATACCAGTTCACTGAAAGGATTGGATTGTCATGAGATTTCCTTTTACTTTGTTATGAAGCCTAGAGGGACGAAGGTGCTAAGCAGTGACAGTTATACTATGGGCGTAAGAGAGAATATGCACTGGATTCCTATATCAGAGCTGGATAATTATAAGGCATTTCCAACATTTATGAAGGAATTTCTCCAGAAAGAGCATACTGGTATAGAGCATATCGTAACTGATGAGAGGAAATAGATCGTATGAATAAAAGATACATAAAAATACTGCTAGCCCTTCTGCTTGTTTTCTGTATCCTATTATCAGAGTGCCTGTCTATATCCGTTAACGCGGTTGGTACGCAGGATGCACAGAGCACACAAGATACTCAGAGTACACAGAGCATACAGACTACGCAGAATGCGCAAAGCACACAGAATACGCAGAGTGAGCAAAATACTCAAAACACGCTGAATACAAAGACTACAAAGAAAAAATATGTGGTCTGCATAGATCCTGGGCATTTTGGGAAAGAGAATAAAGTAA
>CACZOE010000224.1 GCA_902782695.1 uncultured Lachnospiraceae bacterium
ATGAGCAAATCTTTTTGCTTCCTTTGATATTACTTCAAGAGGTGTGTCAGTGACACACCTTTTAATTCTTACATCTGTGAATTAAACAGACTCTTTATCTTGTATACGATATCCTCGCTGTCGGCGTTGATGGTTGCCGCTTCATTTATCTCTGAGA
Organism: uncultured Lachnospiraceae bacterium; assembly: GCA_902782695.1. Lineage (GTDB taxonomy): Bacteria > Bacillota > Clostridia > Lachnospirales > Lachnospiraceae > Eubacterium_Q. The sequence goes on from CACZOE010000224.1 coordinate 158, forward strand.
GTTTTCTCATAGCCTCTGTATCAGCATCAGATGTATAGCTGATGGTGTATACAGGAATGTGTGACTCTTCAAGAGCAGGTGTTATGGTGTTCATTCCATAACCTACATTCTGATAACCATCACTAAGCAGGAAGATCATTGCCTTTGCATCAGGCTTATCAGCCTTTGCCTTTTCAATCATGTCCATGGCTACCACTACAGCATCATAGCTGGCTGTTGAACCATTTGCTGTAAGACCGTTTATTCCGCCCTGGAAGAAAGCCTTCTGGTTCATATCGAACTTGGCGATAGGAACTTCGATAGCAACATCATCACTATAGCTTACAAGTCCTACATAGTTATTCTCATTGATGTACTGCATACCGTTGGAAAGTGATTCCTTCAGCTGATTGATCGGATCACCGAACATACTTCCACTGCAGTCTGCTACGAATACAGCAATTATATCCTTACCATTATCCTTATTGGACTTATACATTTCCAAAGCCTTGTTAACCTCTGCTCCGGTAAATGCAACATCTGTCTTATAATCATCATTCGCATTAAATCCGTACTTTGTAGCGATTCTCTGACTGCTGTCATCCACCAGATATGTATTTATCTTATCGATAGCTTCCAGCTCTGCATCGCTGAGATATTCCTCGTTTACTATGAAGAGAGGATTATCATGACGAACACCGAATGGAACGAAGTTATACATCTTGTTGATGTTTGGCTCGTTAATGTAGGTCTGATACTCAAGGATCATTCCATCCAGAGTACCCTTCTGGGCACTATCTCTCATCTGCATAGTATTATATGCAACGAAAGGAATGTTCTGCTGGAATTTCTTGAAGCTATCTATACCTGCATCTGAGAACATATTGTCATCACCCATTTTGAGGATGGAAAGAAGCAGATTCATTCCAGTTGAACTGGTCTGTGGATTGGTATAACCGATATTGATCTTGCCATCCTGAACAGCCTTGATGATTTCTTCAAATGTTTTATATGTGCTATTCTTATCTATCAGAAGTCCTGCAGTATTTCCCACAAGTCTGTCATTCTTAACAGTTACACTTCCACCGTTTGCATTTACATATTCTCCCCAGAGATAATTGGATGGAGTAAAAAGCTGTGGTGTATGCTTATTCGAGATAATGTAATCAGCAGCAAGTCCTGATGATACAGATCTGACTGAAAGACCTATAGATTTTCCATCATCTGTTGTAATGCCATCTCTGTTAAAGTTTTCAGCCACGTCGATAAGCCATGATTCATACTCTTTTCCTGCCTTCTCAGGAGAAGTCATGATTTCAATGTTAACGTCTGCATTTGACTGAACTGAGAGCGGATACTTGGATATCTCCGGAAGCTCATCAAAGAGTGTGTTATCATCCAGGGAAATAGATGCCTTCACCGGTTGTTTCTCCTCAACCTTGATGTGTTTAAGCATCGACTCCGTGGTCTTTCCCTTTGAAGAAGTCTTGAAAAGAGCAAGTATGCCGAGCACCAATATGATAATTACGGCGAATACTATACCTAATACTACTGCAACATTTGATTTTTTCATGAGCCGAGGGCCCCCTTTCCTGTTTCTCTCATTTTCTCAAGTGCCTCAATCATATCGTCTATTTCTCTTGTATCATAGTCAAGAGATGTATCATCATAAGTCACTGTAAGTTCTATAAGTTTATTGAATTTATCCATGAGATGCTGCGAATTACCGCAGATGCTCTGAACATAGCCTGAATCCTTTCCAGAATAATAATCGTAGGTTTCTATATATTCAGACACATTTGTTATATCTCTGATTATCTGATTTCTTGTGAGCTGGAACAGCTCAAGTATCTTGCTGTCCTTATCCATCATATAGATATATTTTTCCCTGGACTGAAGGCTGTCAAGAATATTCAGAAGTATCCTTCTTTCATTTACGAAGTATTTCTTATTGCCTGCTCTTGTAAGTCTTGCTTTAAGATCAGCTATCTCCTTCTTCTTCTCCAGCTTGTCTTCCTTAACAACTGTCATATTTGAATAAACAGTAAATGCCGCCCAGAAGAGTCCGAATAAAACGGTAATGATATTTATAGCAAGAACCATAGTTGAACCAGATTCATCATGATCATTAAAAAGAAGACCTGCCACAAAGCGGAAAAGAACAATCAGTGCCAGTATAACAAGATTCACTATATTCACTTTTATAAGTTTTCTTAAATTCATATACGAATCCTCTACAGGATCAGAACTGCCAGCCCCATTTCTTAAAGTATATAAGGAGCGATCTGATAAATCTGAAAAACGCCTTTACGCTGTGAGTATTTTCCCGGTTCCAGTTATGATATGCCTCTGCATCAGGATAATATACTATCTTCTTTCCATCAGCCAGAACCTTCTTCGACAGATCAGAGTCCTCACAGTAAAGGAAATAGCTGCTGCTGAAGCCCTTTATCTGTTTCAGATAATCAGTTCTTGCGCCGAAGAAGCAGCCCGTACAAAACTCTATATCCGTTGGTTCCGAAAGAACTTCATCCTGTCTGGAATATTTTCTTCTCAGCCACTTAAAGCCCGGAAGGTTTCCTATAAAGGAATATCTGATGCTGGGTCCATACTTGGGAATTGGCTGCTCAGTACCATCTATACTCAGTATTTTCGGAGTGATGAGACCGATATCCGGCATATTTTTCAGATACTCTGCCAGCTCTCCCATCACATCCTGCTCTAAATATATATCAGGATTTATCACGAAATGATAATCCGTTCTTACTCTTTTTATTATATAATTATGGCCATGTCCAAAGCCCTTATTCTCTTTGGCGTAGATAACCTTCACCTTATCAGAGTAGGTACTAAGTATCTCCGGAGTTATATCCGAAGAAGCATTGTCATAGATATATAATTTGAAATTGTAATTCTTTCCGGACGTATACTCAAGAATAGAATCTATACACTTTTTTATAGTATCAGCATTATTATATGTGACTATACTACCTGATATTTTCATCTATTCATCCTCTGACACATCCTAGCACCAAAGCATCTGAACTGCTTTTTTAATGGCGCCGTTTTTATAAATTCCATGTTTCTGGAAGAATTCAATTCTTTCCATTTTATTTGCCATGATAAGGTCCGAATAATCCCGGAGCAGTTTTACTGTCTCATCGCCCCTGTTCTTTCTTATCACACTTTCATATCTTTTCAGTATGTAGCCGGCCTGTCTGTAGCTCAGGTCCATATCTCTGAGAAACTGTTCTCTGCCTTTTACAATTCTGTTTTTATATTCTTCTACACTGCCGGCAGCATGAGCACCGACAATATTTCCATTATGCTGTCTGTACCTTATGAGTGGTTCATCCAGAAGCTTTACTTTTCCAACTGCTGCCACCAGCACTGCCGCATAGTGATCATGCATCAGAAGCATCTCTGAAGCAGGTGCCTGCTTTAACAGATCCGCTGCTGCTTTATTCAGCATCATGGTACAACCGGTTACAGTATTCTGAATTAAAAGGGTTGTGAGCCTGTCCTCTCTCGGAAGCTTCTGATATTCATAGAAAGACGGTGCCGTCTTTTTTCCAGACTCATCCATCAGGGACAGATCTGTATGAACAAGAATCGGAGTATCCTTACCATATTTCTCTTCCTGATTTCTCATATATCTGTAGGTAACTTCCGTTTTTCTTCTGTACCACATATCATCCTGATCGGAAAACATTACATACTGCGCATCAGAAGCTGCAAGAAGCTTCATGAAACAGCCAGCTGGTGTTCCTGTTTTTGTACCATCACTAAGGATATTTACCTCCATAGGATCAGGTCGTTTCTTTCTATAATAATCAAGTCTGTGCTTTATTATATCCAGGGTTCTGTCAGTCGAACCATCATCTCTTATTATTAGACGAAGCTCTGTATCCAGTCCGGTTCTTTCCTGGGTAAGCAGTGACTTGATCTGTCTGTCTATATATTTTTCACCATTAAATGTTGCCATCAGGATGTCTATCATTTAAGTTATTCCCCCTAAATCACTCAGGACTGTACCCCGAATGCCCCTTCATATATCTAGAAAAGTTCCTCCGCATAGTGTTCCATCTTCTCTTCTGTCTCTCTGTCAAAGGCTTCCGTAGAATCTTTCTTGAATATAACAATGAGAGTCTGGAATATAAGCTTGATATCAAGCCAGAGGCTGTACTCCTCTATATACATCAGATCCAGTATAAGCTTATCCTTCGGAAGAGTATTATACTTTCCGGCTATCTGGGCATATCCGGTGATTCCGGCCTTAACCCTGAGACGATACTCAAACTCTGGAAGTGCATTTGTATAATTGAAAATATTTGCAAGCATTTCAGGTCTTGGTCCTACTATGGACATATCGCCCTTGATAACATTCAGGAACTGAGGTATTTCATCTATTCTGAAACGTCTCAGAACGCTTCCGACCTTTGTAATCCTGTCATCGTCAACTACTGACAGATAATTATCCACATTTTCCTTCATGGTACGGAGTTTATAAACCGCAAATATCTTACCACCACGAGTAGCTCTGTTCTGTTTGAATACTATCTTTCCACCATCATCAAGTTTAATGGCAATGGCCGCAATCAGAACCAGCGGAGATGTAGCAATAAGAGCAATTACTGATAATACTATATCAAACAGTCTCTTAATAAACTTCTGCTCTGCCGTAAGACCCACTGATGAAAATTCCAGAAGCGATACATCGTCAAGCATTACGTGATGCGCATTTACTTCTACAACATCAGCCATCTCAGGATTGATGTATACATTTTTCATATTCTGATAGCAGAACTCAACTATCTGCGTACGCTCCTTAACCGGAACATCATATACGAAAATGGTATCATACTTAGGAATGATATCCTTTAAAGACTCATTCCTGTAATCGATATTCCTGCAGATTTTGAACTGAAGCTTATACTTCTTGATACATCTGCTTATTTCATTCAGTGAACGCTGGGAAGATGTAATTATCAGACATTTCTCAGGATCGTATATCTTGAAAAATACCCAGTTTCCGCCATAAACTGCGAGCTCAATAAGAATCACCTGCAGCACGCATACAATAACGATCAGCCAGGGCTGTTCAAGAGTGAACTTGGCATTGTTATGATCGTTTGTATTCATGACCATGAGCATCAGATAAGCCACAAGGTCAGTCATAAATGCTGCAAGCGACAGTGAGATAACTATCGGTTTGCTCTTTCTTTTACCTATATCATATCCGCCATAGATTTTGATAAACAGGTAACCCGAAATAATGTAACTAAGCGTAGTTACAGCAGCGGTTCTGGATATGGTAAGAAGCTGCCAGTTCTTTATGGCAAACAGCCTGTAAAAGGACCAGTAGATCAAAGCATATATTATTATTTTGAATAAGAGAACTATGAGGTTCTCACATTGTCTTAATTTTTCTTTCATTTCAATACCTATTTTTGCACATAGATAGGTGAATTATAAAACAAATGTAAGAAAGTTTCAAGTAATTGGGGAATTGTAAAAAATCCCTAAATGTTTCCAAAGGAAATGTCCTCTGAAAACATTTAAGGAATTTATTTCTATCTGCCATTCATTACAGTGCTCTTGTCCATAAGAACTATAGAGGCAGCTCTTCTGATGTTTGATACTCTCGTGGTCTTATAGCTGCCACCGTATTCACCGTCAACTGTCCACGGAATCTCTTCTCTGCTCTTTACAACTACTCTGGAAGACTTTCGGTACACGATCAGATTATCGGACAGATCGTCAACCACCAGGCAGTTGATAATTCTCTGAAGCTCTATCGGATTTTCAGGCGTTCTTATAAGTACCGTCTCAAACTTGCCATCTGAGAAGGACATATCCTTAGAACCGAAGTTCTTAAATCCACCGATAGAAAGGGAGTTAGTCACCTGACCATATATAAAATCACCCTCAACTATCTCGCCGTCAAACCATATCTTCATTTTATAACTCTTCAGATTGAACATTGCCTTACTTGCTTCAAGCAGATAGGCTGCATGTCCAAGCGCATTTTTCAGATTCTGAGGAGTTGAGTATGAAACATCAGTAAATGCACCGAATGCTGCCACATATATGAAAAATGTGTTCTCAATCCTTCCTACATCCACGTGACATATATCACCTTCAACTATGTCTTTTGCAGCCTGAACAGGATTCATACTTATTCTAAGGCTTCTGGCATAATCATTGGTGCTTCCACAGGGGATATATCCCATATGAATACGTCTCTTAAGTTTTCTCTCCAGACGCATTATTCCACCAACAGTGTTATCCAGGGTTCCATCTCCCCCGGCGCAGACCACCAGATTATAGTTTTCTGCATTTTCATATACGTATTTTTCAGTTTTTTCCTGACTCTTGGTGGGATATATCTCAACCATGTATCCAGCCTGGGAAAATATTTCAACTATACTTATAAGATCCGATTTGATTACGGTTCTTCCTGCCTTTGGATTTACTACAAAGAGTAACTTCTTCATAGCACAGATTCTCCTTCACTTTTAATGACAACTGATGTCAGACCCTGAGTTCGGCTTATATACCTTAATTACCCTGCCTTCTTTCCAGATATCTGTCCAGCCCTCTTTTTCTGAGCTTACATGACGGACACTCTCCGCATCCATCACCGATTATACCATTATAACAGGTAAGCGTTTCATTTCTTACCAGATCAAACACACCGAGACTGTCAGCAAGCGCCCAGGTCTCTTCCTTGTCGATCCACATCAATGGAGTTATTATATCAAATTCATACTCCATTGCAAGATTTAATGTTGTATTTAATGATTTTATAAATACATCCCTGCAGTCTGGATAGCCTGAAAAATCACTCTGGGATACTCCTGTTACTATATCAGTAATGCCATGAGTTTTAGCGTAGATTGCAGCATAAGTAAGGAAAAGCATATTTCTTCCCTCAACAAAGGAATTTGGTGTTCCTTCTTCAGGAGCTTCCTTGTCTACCGCTATATCATCTCTTGTAAGAGAATTTGGTGCAAGGCGGTTAAGCTCACTGAGATCTATCACTTCCCACTCAGCCCCCATTTTTTCGGCAATTGATCTGGCACATTCCAGTTCCTTCTTATGACGCTGACCATAATCAAATGAAACTGTATATACTTTCTCATATTTTGATTTAGCCCATGCGAGGCAGGTAGTACTATCCTGTCCACCACTAAAAACTACCAAGGCTTCTTTTTTATTTTTCATAATTTCTCCTTTATTATATCCTAGAAGTTTTAAGTCAATAACTTTTTGATGCCAAAATCATCTAATATATTAAAAATATCTTGTGTCAATAACATGCTCTGTTTTCATCTCAAGCAGTCTCATGACGCGGTCCTGAAGATTACGGTCTTCTCTGAAGGCACCTCTGAAGGTTGTAGTAAGTGTCGAAGATGGACTGTTCTTTATTCCTCTGGCGGTCATGCAGCTATGCTTTCCAGTGATTATAACTGCAACATCAGGAGATTTTGTAGCTTTTTCCATGATATATGCGATATCTGTTCCAATACGCTCCTGAAGCTGAAGTCTCTTTCCTACCATTTCTGCGATACGCGCTATCTTGCTGAGTCCGATAACCCTCTCCCTTGGTATGTAAGCAACAGCTACCTTCATATCATACATCAGAGCCATATGATGCTCACAGTAACTGAATATCTCTATATCCTTTACGAGAACCATATCACCAGTAGCTGGAGCCTCAAAGGTTTTATTGAACATCGCTGCTATTTCATCATTAGTATAGCTGATTCCTTCAAATATCTCACTATACATTCTGGCTACTCTGTCCGGAGTCTCTATAAGACCTTCCCTGTCCGGATCCTCACCTATTGCTTCAAGGATTCCTCTTATATGTTCTTTTATTTTTTCCTGATCTACTGCCATTTTACACTCCCTTCATATCCGGGTCCCAGATAAATTTATGCTGCTGGAGTTGAAGTTTCACTCCATTCATATTTTTTTCCTTCATATATTCTACTATTTCCGCCGGCTCGATTTTTCCGAATACCGGCCCAATAAATACCATGATGTTTTTTTCCGCCAGCTCATACTTTGTTATGATCTTGTAAGCCTTATCCAGATCCTCTCTGGTCCCGACTACAAATTTCACATTATCGTAATCTCTGAGATAATCATAGTTTTCAAGAAGCATGCTGCTCTCCATCCCACTGGAAGGGCATTTATAATCAAGCGTCACTGACAGCATGTCCTTATAATCTCCTGCTTCCATTACTGATTTGATGGGAAGCGCTCCATTTGTTTCTATCTCAACTCTGTGACCATGTCTTATGAGTTTATCTATCAAAACATTTATGCCATTTTGAATCAGCGGTTCACCACCGGTAAGTGTAACATTTTTAACCTTGCAGCTATCGACATATTCAACTATTTCTTCCAGACTCATCATACTTCCTGGAGCACTGTCTAATATAGCCCAGGCAGTATCGCAGTAGGAGCAGCTGAGGTTACAGCCCACAAAACGGATAAACACGGCCAGCTCTCCGGCAAATCTACTCTCACCGTTTATACTGACGAACTTTTCTGCAACTTTATAATTCATCATTTTCCTCTATCTATATTATATTATGACGTGTTTCAGCATTTTGACTTTTGACACTTATGTCACATTATTCTTCATAACAAGCATAATTCTCCGGAGTCTCATACACACCAGCTCTTATGACACTGTATCCCATGTCTTTAATGAGAGTGAAAAAGTATCTTGCAAAATTTTCAGCTGTAGGTCTGAAATCCACCTCGAACAGAGAAAATCCCTCTTCCTTCATAGCCTGAATTGTTGTGGGCTTCAGACTATCCTTTTCATATATAAGGGTGTGATCCATTTTTTCTGTTACGCTTTTCAGATCATCTCTGAGGGTTCCAAAATCAACCACCATACCACGCTGGGTTCCTTCTTCCTCAACCCTTTCACTTCCAACTTCTATTTCAACTTTCCATCTATGTCCGTGGATATTGGCACATTTTCCTTCATAGCCCTTAAGAAAATGAGCACTGTCAAATGTGGATTTTACTCTTAATATATACATATCCGGTAACTCCTTTAACTCTGAAAAAAGGGCGCAGAAACTGCGCCCATACAGTCCTGGTATTTTTATAGTAGGAAGGCACAAACGAACTACTGTTATTTAATCTCCCGGAAATCGGGATTTATTATATACATCCTTCGATTTATATCTCAAGGAACTTCTTAACTACAGCTTCCATTTCTTCCTTGTCACACACTGTGTCATGAACAACAGGAGCTGTTCTTATCTCCTCAACTGCAGCAGGTATCTTGACTGCAGAAAGTCTTGCAAGCTCATCAACCAGCTCAAAATCATCATCTGCAGTAAAGGACTCCTCAATAGCTGTTACCACGCTTCTTGCAAACTTATATGGACTTGCTGTGGAAGCAATGATCGTAGGAGTATTATCCTCAGTCTCTTTTTTATATTTGTCGTATACATTTACAGCCACTGCTGTATGTGTATCCAGAACATAACCATCCTCTGCATAAACAGTTTTTATGGTTTCAGCAACCTCGTCCATTGTAGCGAAATTGCCATAGAACTGATACAGATTCTTCTTCATCTCATCAGTCATCTCATACTTGCCTGTCTCAGTGAGACTCTTCATGAGTTCAGCATTCTTCACTGCATCATTTCCTGCGATACGATAGATAAGTCTTTCCAGGTTGCTGGATATAAGAATATCCATGGAAGGCGATGATGTCAGTATGAAATCTCTATTTCTGTCATAGGTTCCTGTAGTGAAGAAATCATATAATACCTTATTATCATTTGAAGCGCAAATGAATTTTCTAACAGGAAGTCCCATGAGAGATGCATAATACGCTGCAAGTATATTTCCAAAGTTACCTGTTGGAACTACTATATTTACAGGTTCTCCGGCCTTTACTGTTCCAGCCTTCACAAGTCTTGTATAAGAATATACATAATAAACCATCTGTGGAACCAGACGTCCGATATTGATGGAGTTCGCTGAAGAGAATCTGAATCCCTTTTCATCCAGATATGCAGCCAGTTCCTTATCAGAGAACATTTTCTTTACACCAGTCTGGGCATCATCAAAATTACCTGTGATACCTGCAACAAATGTATTCTTACCCTTTTCGGTAACCATCTGTTTTTCCTGAATCGGACTTACTCCGTTCTTTGGATAGAAAACTGCGATTCTTGTTCCCGGAACATCAGCAAATCCTGCAAGTGCAGCCTTTCCTGTGTCTCCCGAGGTAGCAGTAAGGATAACTATCTCCTTATCCATGTTGTTCTTCTTTGCAGCTGTAGTCATCAGGTAAGGAAGTATTGAAAGAGCCATATCCTTGAACGCTATTGTTTTTCCATGAAACAGTTCAAGAATATATGCACCATGATGATATTTGACCGGTGCAATCAGCTCGCTGTCGAACTTCTCATCATAAGCGCCATTTATACAATATCTTAACTCTTCTTCAGTAAAGTCTGTAAACATGCGGCTCATAACTTCATATGCCACATCCTTATAATCCATCTCAGCCAGGTCATCAAAGCTTACATCAAGCTCAGGAATCTCATCCGGAACGAAAAGTCCTCCTTCCTCTGCAAGACCCTTAAGTATTGCCTCACTTGCTGTTGCTGTTTCCTGTGGATTTCTTGTACTGCTGTATAAAAATGCCATTATCTTCTCTCCTTACTTTATTGCATCATATATCATCTGGGCAAAGGTCTGGTAGCCCGCACTGGTCAGGTGGATTCCGTCTCCACTGAACAGTCCCGGATCCGACATACCCTTTGTCTGCCAGTCAATAAGTGTCACATTGCTGTTACTGTTACACAGTTTTGAAATGACTGCATTGGATTCTGCATACCATGACAGCTTCGGTCCATAGGTATTTACCCAGAATATCCTCTTATCACTTCCTATATTATCTATAAGCTTCTGACCTGCGCTCTCGGTAAACGGTCCATTTGTACCAAGCTCGATAACCACTGTCTTTCCAAGGGTTCCGGAGCTCTTCATCCCGCTTACTATATCATAACCTGCTGACTGTTGTCTTCCAACTTTTCCGTCTATGTTTGCATTTGGAAGTAGACTCTTCAGATTGGTAGTAGCACCAACCATCAGGGAATCTCCGATCATAGAAACGCTGGAAAGGTCAGCTTCCTGAGAATCATTGTTATTTGAAGGTGTCACATTTGCAGTCTGAGTAGGCTGCCCGGTATACAGATAGACATCTCCTGTTCTCTTACCAAAGGCAAGTGCCTCTGCATGTGTATTAAAGAATATATCTATATGATTTCCGGTAATGGCACCACCTCGGTCATCCACCGTATACACCATTCCGTTTATGATCATCTGAGTTCCAAAAGCAAATCTCTTATCAGCTGCAATGGTATGATTTGCTGTAGCAGGACGTCCACTGGCGGTTATACCATTAGTCTTTCCACAGCAGATAACACAAGGACAGTAGCCTGTCAGGACAAACTGTCCCAGATAGGTACCATTAGCATTACTTGCATAAACACCATTTACATTTGAAGTAACGGATATAGTTCCGCCTCCACTGATTTTGGTTATCTTATTAAGTGCATATTTCTCATTTCTTGATCTAGCTTCATCACCCTTAGTAGTATAAGCCTGTCTGTCATTACTGTTAAGCAAAGCTTCGAGGGCAGCCTTATCCTTTTTCTCCTGCTCGGTCAGCTGTTTTGAATCACTATAGGCTCCGACATTTTCATTCACGAAACCGGAACTGCTTGCAGCTACCGTAGTGAGATTCAGTGACTCATAAGGGATTCTGGCATATAGCTGCTTATAACCCGGCTCATCATAAAGTGGCGTAAGGGCTATCATTCGTCCCATATCCTTGGTGACTCTTCTCCTGTCCTGAATAACAGAATGAATGCAGGCTGAAGCAAGCGCTGCTATTACCAGCACTGAAATGATCACTTTTATTTTACTTTTCAGAAATCCAAATAATTTCTTCAAATCTTTAATCTCCTAAAAAGTTCTTCAAGAAACTATAACACCTCATCTGTTTTCGGTCAAGCCTGTACACATTTATTTCACTCTGCGCCAGACTGTCCTTACTCAGCTATCTCATCTATCAGACGACTCATATCAGCCTCATATTCTATCTCACTGGCTCTTTTTCTGAGCTTGGCACTTCCGTATATTCCCTCAGTATACCAGGCCACATGTTTTCTGAATTCCCTGATTCCTATATATTCACCCTTTTCCTGCATCATAAGCTGCAGATGCTTATGCATAACTGCTCTGAGTTCCTGAGTGGTACGTTTTTCTATGAGTTTACCTTCCAGACCAGCCTTGATATTTCTGAATATCCAGGGATTTCCTTTGGCAGCTCTGGCTATCATAACACTGTCACAGCCAGTCTCCTGTTTCATCCTGATAACATCCTCAGCAGATTTAATATCCCCGTTTCCGATAACCGGTATACTGACTGCCTCTTTAACCTCACGGATAACAGACCAGTCTGCCTTTCCAGAATAATACTGTTCCCTGGTTCTGGCATGCACTGCCACAGCGGCAGCACCACCTCTCTCAGCAGCCTTTGCCACGCTGACTGCATTTATCTCATCAGCGCTGAAACCAGACCGCATTTTAACAGTTACAGGAATCGAAACAGCATCGGTCAGCGCTCTCACAATCCTCTCTACCAGTTCAGGATTCTTCATGAGAGCAGAGCCTTCACCATTATTTACTATCTTGGGAACAGGGCATCCCATATTTATATCAATAAAGTCAAAATTTCTCTCTGTAAGTTTCGCTGCTTCTCCCGCCAGAATATACGGATCACTTCCAAAAAGCTGAACCCCCACAGGACTTTCCACCGGCGCAGTCTTTAAAAGCAGATCTGTCTTTCTGCTTCCATACATAAGCCCCTTCGCAGATACCATTTCCGTAATAGTTACATCAGCACCAAACTCTTTACATATAATACGAAATGGCAGGTCTGTTACTCCTGCCATCGGTCCAAGTATTAATTTGTCAGTAAATAATTCCTTCATATTAATAATTCTCTTTCAGGAGATTATCTCTCCTGTCGTTATTTCTGTTTATCATGGATAATTCTGAGTCCATGAAGAGTGAGCTCTGGATCATAAACATCTATCGAATCCGTCGCTTCAGATATGAGTTTTCCCAGACCGCCAGTAGCAACTACCTTTATATCTGACAGTCCTGACTCTTTTTTCATCTTATTTATTATATATTCTGTCTGACCTACATAGCCATAATAGATACCAGCCTGCATACTTGAAACTGTATCATTTACGAGAATCTTTTCAACCTTCTTGATCTCAACCTCAGGAAGTTTTGCAGTTCCCGTCCAGAGTGCATTTGCAGCAAGCCTTATACCAGGAGAAGTAACTCCTGCGGTAAATGTACCATCCTCCAGAACAAGGTCGTGGGTAGTGGCTGTACCAAAATCAACAACTATGACCGGACCACCATACATTTCATATGCCGCAACCGCATCAACCAGTCTGTCAGCTCCCAGCTCCTTTGGATTCGGGATAGCTATTCTGATGCCTGATTTGATACCTGGAGCAACTATAAGCGGTGTAACCTCGAAATACTTAATAATGCTGCTGGTAAGAGAATGCATGATATTCGGAACAACCGAAGATATGATTACATCGGTTATAAGTCCATTCTCTATACCATTTATCTGAAGCCATTCTCTGAAAAACACTCCATATTCATCAGAAGTACGGTTTGTTTTTGTAATTATTCTAAACTGTTTCAGAAGCTTGCTTCCATCAAAAAGTCCTACTGTTATATTTGTATTTCCGACATCTACCGCAAATAACATATGTCATTCTCCCACTTATCTCAACATTCCTATTAACTCGTAGTATTCCTCGAGCTGTTCGAAGAGTTCTCTCTTCTCATTTCTAAGCTGGTTAACCTTAAGTCCGCTTCCTATCTCATCATAAAGAAAATCATTTTCCTCATAATCAGTTGCTATTGAAAGACCACCTTCATCATCAAAATAAAGAGTTATAATACCGCCGATTTCCGAAGTGAAAATAACCAGGGCAATCTTCAGTTCATCCTTTATCTTCTGAGGAAGATTTGAATACTTAGGATTCAGATAGAATTTTTCTGTGTACTTAGAAGCACTGCACAGGATCTGATCTTCTGTCATGCTCTAACCCTCCAGTTGGGCATTTATTACATCATTCATGTTGTACATTCCAGCTGTTTTTCCTGCCAGAAATTTAGCAGCACTGACTGCACCATTTCCAAATATACTTCTTGAATAAGCTATGTGTCTTATTTCGATAACTTCGTCCGGACCAGCAAATATAACATCATGGGTTCCCGGAATGGAGCCTCCTCTGACTGCGGAAATTCCCAGCTCCTTTGCTCCTCTTTTTTCGCGTTTCTGACTTCTGTCATATATATACTCGAACTGACCGTCTGCTGCATCATTTATAGCATCTGCAAGTGCAAGTGCTGTTCCGGATGGTGCATCCAGTTTGTTGTGATGATGCTGCTCAACTATCTCGACATCAAAGCCTGCCGGACAGAATACGGATGTAGCTGTCTTAAGCATATTTATAATGGTATTGATTCCGAGACTCATATTTGCAGATTTGAGGATAGCAATTTTCTGTGAAGTATTCTCTATAAATTTCAGCTGCTCATCTGTAAATCCTGTTGTACAAAGAACTACAGGGAGGTTTTTACTGACTGCATACTCCAGCAGATTTTCAGTGATCTTTGAAGAAGAAAAATCTATAATAACATCCGCTTCTTCCTTTATATCTCCAGCCACCTGATACACAGGATAACCGAGAGTTCCATCATCAACTACATCTATTCCTGCAACGATCTGAGCATCTGGATCAGCCTTTACTATATCAGTAATTACTCTTCCCATGCGGCCGCTGCAGCCGCTCATTATTATTCTTGTCATTTTTGATTCCTCTTATCAACTAAATAAGGTTCTATCTGTTAGATACCTTCTACGCCATATTCCTTCATTGCTTTCATAAGAATCTCAGTGTGTTCAGGCTCCATTTCAGTAAGTGGAAGTCTTACCTTGCCATTTGTCATTCCGAGAATCTCGGTAGCCTTCTTAACAGGGATAGGATTTACCTCACAGAAAAGTGCCTTGCAGAGATCTATAGCCTTCAGCTGAAGTTCTCTTGCTCCTTCGATATCTCCATCAAGGAACTTCTGACACAGATCATGTGTATCATCAGGAATGATATTTGCTGTAACAGAGATAACTCCGATACCACCAAGTGACATAAGTGGTACTATCTGATCATCATTTCCCGAATAAATATCTATGATACCTTTTCCAAGGTGTGCAAGTTCAGCAACCTGAGAAATGTTTCCTGATGCTTCCTTTATAGCTACTACATTATCTATCTCTTTAGCCATCTTTACAGCTGTAGCAGGAAGTATATTCACACCTGTTCTGCTTGGAACATTGTAAAGGATGATAGGTGTTTTTACCTTTTCTGCAACCTTTGCATAGTGCTGATACAGACCGTTCTGAGTAGCCTTATTGTAATATGGTGTAACCATGAGAAGACCGTCTACTCCGCACTTATCTGACTCAACAGAAAGCTCGATAGCTGTCTCAGTATCATTTGATCCTGTTCCTGCAATTACAGGGATTCGTCCGTTAGCCTGCTCAGTAACTACTGCGATACATTCCAGATGCTCTTCTACTGTCATTGTTGCAGACTCTCCTGAAGTTCCGCAAACTATGATAGCATCTGTTTTATGCTCTACATGATAATCAACAAGCTTTCTAAGCTGTTCATAATCAATATCCAGATTCTCAGTGAATGGTGTAACAAGTGCAACTCCTGATCCTTTAAATATAGCCATTTTTATTCCTCCTCTTACAAAAACGAGGACCGAAACATAGAGTTTCGGCCCATAATAATCTTATAAACCGTAGCACTCCATCTTTTACTAAAGATGACAGTCCTCAGGCTCTTAACCTGAGTCCCAGCATCACGGCTCTCCCAAACCGATCAGCTTCGGCGGCTTTCCCTTTTACATTTCTTCATCCGAGCGGGAGCTCATCTGAAATGCTACTGATGATTGCCGCAGCCTCTACATTCGTTTACTATAACACTCAGTATAATTTATGTCAACGCTAGTTTTTTATATTCACGATTCCTCAATAAACATTCGGAATGTCCGCACATGCCTTTTTACGGTTACTATTCACGCAGGTTATATGAAAAATCATAGAGGAAACATACCGCAAGCAGTTGTTTCCTCTATGATTTTTCATATACCGTGAATAGTAACTAGAACATGTCACTAATGTCAACGCTGACTTTGATATCTCTCTGGCGGAGGGCTTCGTAGCTGACTATTGTGGCTGAACTTGCCGCATTTAGGCTCTCCAGTTCTCCCTTCATAGGGATTCTGAGCAGTTTGTCAGCTGTATCACTTACTTCCTTAGAGAGACCATTTCCTTCATTTCCTATAAGAAGCCCTACCGGTCCTGTCAGATCTGTTTCATACATCGAAGTTCCCTTCAGATGCATGCCATACATTATGATACCCTTCTTCTTCAGTTCCTTGATATCTCTTACCAGATCATAGGTTACAACTATATTTTCACGGAATATGGATCCCATGGTGGACCTGATAACTTTCGGACTATAAATGTCCACAGAATCATAGCTCACCAGAATGCCTGTCACTCCGGCACCCTCAGCACTTCTTATGATAGTTCCCATATTACCGGGATCCTGAATCTTTTCCAGAATAAGAATGAGTGGTTTTTCTATATCATCGCCCCAAAGATTTTCCACCTTTTTCTCTTCCATTTTAACAGTGGCAAGAATTCCCTGAGGGGTTTTAGTATCTGACACCTTATTCATAACAGCATCAGAGACTATATAAACCTTTCGGTTATTATCCGCCTTGTTTACCAGTTTGAAAAGCTTCTCATCATTTTGGACATGTTTATCATAAAAAGTTTGTGTGAGATATAGCTCTGAGAAGAGTCTGAATGGAATCTCCTCTACCATCCTGACGCCTTCGACTATATATTTTCCGGAGTATTTTCTCTCCTTAGCACTATCACGCAGCTTTATGAGCATTTTTATCTTATCATTAGTTGGCGATGTGATATAATCCATGCTTTCCCCTCCGTATTAATCCTTCTTTTTTCTTACTAAAACCCTGTCACTTCCCAGTTCGAGCTGAAGCGCCTTTTCAACCCCAGATTCCAGATCAGCCTCAAAGTATGCCTTCACAGCCTTTTTTTCAGCCTTCAACTGTATATATACTGGAGTGTAACCCAAATGCTGCTTAAGTACAACATTTAAATGATTCTGACCATCCTTATAGGCTTTTGCATCATCATACAGAAGCCATAGTTCATATTTTTTTGCTTCCTCTTTAGCTGCTATCTGATCTATGGAATATATATCAGAAGCAATGAGCTTTCTCTCTCTTTCAGAAACCTGAGCCCGTCCCTTTATAATGACGGCCGCTCCTTTTGCAATAAGGGTTCTGTACTTTTCATAGGTTCTTGGAAATGCGATGATTTCCAGATTTCCATAGATATCCTCCAGCTTCAGAAAAGCCATATTCTCACCATTTTTAGTGATTTTCATTGTTACATCTTCTATAAGTCCTCCTATGGAATATGTAACACCATCCTTTGCCCCTGTCTCAGCCGTCTCATCCTGCTGTTCTTCACCCTCCTCAGCTAAAACATGAAAAGCCTCTGAAGTTATATCAGTCTCCTTATCCAGTATATCTCTATATTCATCCAGCGGATGTCCGCTTACGTAAAAGCCCAGAACCTCTTTTTCGCCCTTAAGTATTATATCCTTTGTAAATTCCGGAATATCAGGATAAGTCACTTCAAAGGCCGCCGCTTCCTCTTCTCCCATAAAATCCAGAAGGGACATCTGTCCTGTTGCATTTTTCTTTCTCTCATCAGCAACCTGAGACATTACCTCCGGATATACCATCATCAGCTGCTTTCTGTTCTGTCCGAATCCGTCAAATGCACCTGCTATGATAAAGTTTTCTATGGTTCTCTTGGTGGTTTCCTTTCCGGTCATTCTCTCGATGAAGTCCTTGAGATCCTTGAACTTACCATTCTCATCACGTTCTTTTATAACGGCACTGACCACCGAATCTCCCACTGATTTGATAGCTGAAAGACCATAACGGATGCTATCTCCTGCTACCGCAAAATCCCCTTTTCCTTCATTTACATCAGGAGGAAGTATCTTTATACCCATCTGCTTTGCTGCATCTATATATTTAAGCATTTTATCCGAATTATCTTTTACAGAGGTTAGGAGCGCTGCCATAAAATCCTTCGGATAGTACTTCTTCAGATAGGCGGTCTGATAGGCTACAACCGCATATGCCGCAGCATGTGATTTGTTAAATGCATATTTGGCAAAATCTGTCATTTCGTCAAATATCTTATTAGCCAGTTCTTCGCTGATTCCATTATTTATACAGCCTGGAACTTCCATCTCCTTGTTGCCATAAACGAAGTATTCTCTCTCCTTCTCCATGACACCGGCCTTTTTCTTGGACATGGCTCTTCGAACCAGGTCACTTCTGCCCAGACTGTAGCCTGCAAGAGCCATAACTATCTGCATAACCTGCTCCTGATATACTATACAGCCATAAGTCGGTTCGAGAATGGGTTCCAGTTCCGGTGTATCATAGTGGATTGGATCCTTACTCTCTTTTCCACTGATATACTGCGGAATAAAATCCATAGGACCCGGTCGATACAGGGAAATACCCGCAATTACATCTTCTATACTTCCCGGTTTCAGACTCTTCATGAAGCTCTGCATTCCACTGCTTTCCAGCTGGAATATACCTTCACATCTGCCTGATGAGATCAGCCTGAAAACTTCCTTATCAGTCATCTCCAGGTTTTCTACATCTACATCTTCTCCGGTTCTTTCCTTAACACTTTTAATCGTATCCTGAATAACAGTGAGGTTTCTGAGCCCCAGGAAATCCATTTTCAGAAGTCCCAGCTCCTCCAGAGTATCCTTTTCGTACTGCGTTGTAACAGCATCACCATTCTTACAAAGCGGAACATACTCAACTATCGGTTCACTGCCGATAACCACTCCGGCGGCATGCATGGACGCATGTCTTGGCAGCCCTTCCAGCCTTTCGGACATATCTACCAGATATTTTATCTCAGCATCTTCATTATAAAACTTTCTGAAATCAGGGCTCTCTTTAAGCGCTTCAGCTATAGTCATTCCAGGCGTTCCAGGAACAGACTTGGCCACCATATCCACTTTCTGAAGAGGAACAGCCAGAGCCCTGCCTACATCTCTTATACAGTTTCTTGCAGCCAGTGTTCCAAATGTAACTATCTGTACTACCTTTTCTTCACCGTACTTTTCGGATACATAATCAATAACTCTCTGTCTTCCTTCCGGCTCAAAGTCCACGTCTATATCAGGCATGGATACACGTTCCGGATTCAGGAATCTCTCAAAGATAAGACTATATCTGATAGGATCTATATTTGTTATTTTTAATGCATAGGATACTATACTTCCTGCAGCAGAACCTCTTCCCGGTCCTACTCCTATCCCATGCTCTTTTGCATAATTTATGAAATCCCAGACTATAAGAAAATAGTCCACATACCCCATGTTCTTTATGGTTTCCAACTCATAGGTGATACGATCTACCAGAGTTTTCTCCCTCTCGTCACCGCTTTCCTCAAGCCTTTCCTTCAGTTCATGTATGACAGTGGAACCAAACTCATCATCGGAATCACAGATGATATCCTGCAGATCATTCATCACTCTGTCCACATCTATGGCGAGACCATATCTCTCATTCAGGCCTTTGAAGCATAGGGATATCAGATAGGAATAAGCTCCTGCATATTCCTTTGGAACAACATAGTGAGGAATCTTCTGTTCACCAAATACTATATTTACATTACAACGCTCAGCTATTCTATGGGTATTTTCAAGGGCCTGAAGGGCATAAGGAAAAAGTGAAGCCATTTCCTCTTCTGACTTCAGATAATACTGACCACCCTCGTATCTCATTCTGTTTTCATCATTTACCAGAGCGTTGGTCTGGATGCAGAGCAATATGTCATGAGCTTCCCAGTCTTCAGCTCTGACATAATGTGAGTCATTGGTACATACCAGTTCTATTCCAGTCTCCTGGGACATACGCATAAGGTCTGTATTAACAATGGTATCATCGCTCAGGCCATGATCCTGCATCTCAAGGAAGTAGTTACCTTCTCCAAATATGTCTCTGTATTCAAGAGCCACTTTCTTGGCTTCATCATACATTCTTCTTCTGAGATAAAATGCCACCTCTCCCTGAAGACAGGCTGACAGACAAATGATGCCCTCATGGTACTCACGAAGCACCTCTTTATCCACACGGGGTTTATAATAGAAGCCTTCTGTAAATCCCTTTGAAACTATCTTGGACAGATTCTTGTATCCTTTATTATTTTCGGCAAGAAGTATGAGGTGATAATATCTCTCATCATTGGAGCCTACCTCACGATCAAACCTGGAGCCCGGAGATACATAAACCTCACAGCCTATAATAGGTTTAATACCCTGTTTCAGGCATTCCCTGTAAAAATATATACAGCCATACATTACACCATGATCAGTTATGGCAAGACTGTCAAAGCCCAGCTCCTTGGCACGTGAAACAAGCTCGGCAATTTTAGCCGAGCCATCCAGCAGACTATATTCAGTATGTACGTGTAAATGTGTAAATGCCATGCTGTCACCTGTTGTTCCATTTATCTGGACTTTTTTCGCTATATATTATGTAAACCTATTGTGAGGTTACTATATTTTAAATAGATTTCGAAATCTCTTCTCAAATCCTGAAAAAACTCTTGAGCTTCTTTTATCTCTTCTGACTCTTCTCATGTATTTCTTATCAAGCCCCTGAGCCAGTTTTTCATCAATTATCCTGCTTGCTTTATCATTCTTTTTTTTGAGTTTAGCTTTATACTTCTGTCTCTTCAGATATTTCTTATATTCCTGCATATATCTTCGGGCATAGGCAAAGGTATAGTCCTCACCCTTCTCAGCCAGCATAGTAAGAAGAAGGTTTATTTTCTTTTTGACATAAGGATGCATGGCACCCTTTCCCTTTCCACGTCTGAAATAATCCAGTGCGGTTCTGTCCGTGTATTTTTCTTTATTATATATCTTGCTGGCCGCCACACGGTCGCAGAACATTTCCACTATATAATTATCAGGCATTTTCATACCTGTGAAGCTTCCGTCTCTTTTTTCCAGGTCGTAATCCATCCAGTATTCCAGATGATGTTTATTTCTGCCCTTATGATGAAGCCAGGAAGCTGTATAGCCTTTATCCTCACGTTCCGCATCATTAGGACTTCTGTTTCCCTGGAAGTATTTCGCTCCTACAAAAAACTCTGCAGGAGAATATTTGGAAAGATCATGAAGAATCCCCTGCTTATAGAGTCCGCATCGGAAGCAGTTCTTTCCTACCTCCAGCTTATGCTCATTTATGGTGCAGAGGTGTTTGTACCAGTTCTGATTCTTTATATCAAACATTTTATCGCCTTTCCCACAAGATTTTTTACATCTTTCTACACCTTCTGATTTTACCAAAAATCAGAAGGTGATACAAGACAGAAAAAGACCACGCCTACTTCGTAAGCGAGGTCTTTTTTAGGACTGATTACTTAACACAGCGGCAAGCCTATTTCATAGGCGTGGTCTAGACTGATTACGTACGCAGCCTGCTTTGTCTTGCTTACCAGCAAGCCAAACACCGCTGCTTGTAGCAGCACGCCTATTTCATAGGCGTGGTCATGCTTCAGCTTTCCAGAGGCCGTGAAGATTGCAGTACTCGTAAGCTTCCTTTACCTTGTCGCCATCAACTAACGCAAATGTTGCTTCAGGCTTATCTCCAGGAGAAAGGGTCTTACGCTGTCTTCCCTGCTCTGTCTCGATAGCTATCCACTGAATATAATGTGCGTCCATCATAGGATGCTCAACTGATCCAACCTTAACTGTTACGATATTCCCATCAACCTCAATTACAGGAACATGCTTCTCACCTGCTGCATCAGTAGTATTTGGAACTATCTCAACCATAGTCTCACCGCAGCATTTAACATCACATTCATCCTTTTGGAGATAGGAAATCATGTTTCCACATTTTGCACACTTAAATACTTTCATTTTGTAACCTCCCTGAAAAAAATATACATTAATTATACCAAAGAAAGAGCGCAGTGAGAAGAACCAATATCACTTCAGCCCTTTTTTCTTTTTCTGCTGGCCACCGGTCATGGCAATCACCTGCTCCCTTGGCAGAAGTCTGGTTCCAAATACTGCCAGTTTCATCCTGAGTGTTGGAACTATTATTTCTTTTCTCTTTCTGAACATCTGATCGAGGGCATAGCTGACACAATCCTTTGCACTCATTCCTCTCAGAGCAAACTCCACATCCGCTACATCATTAAATTCTGTATCCACAGGTCCGGGGCAGAGTGCTCCTATATATAGCTCACTTCTGGCCTCACGCATTTCTCTTGCCACAGCCTGGGTCAGGCTCGTTACATAAGCTTTTGTCGCATAATAGGTTGCCATATAAGGACCGCCGGGAAAGAGTCCCGCAGAGGAAGCAACATTCAGAATATATCCGTGAACCTTCTGTTTCATCTTCATAAGCATCAGCTTCATAAGTATATGGACAGCTGTTACATTTACATCTATCATTCCAAGTTCTTTACTGATATCCGTCTCGTAGAACCTGCCACAGTCTCCAAAGCCTGCATTATTAATGAAAACTTCTACATCCTTATCTTTCAGTTTCTCCACCAGCTTTATACACTGGTCTCTGTCACTTAGGTCAGCCTGGATCACTATACTCTCAGTCTTCAGAATCTTCTGAACCTTTTCCAGTTTATCCTTTCGTCTCGCCACAAGAACTATCTTGTAGCCTCTTTCAGACAGTTGTTTCGCAAACTCGAAGCCCAGCCCGCTGCTGGCTCCCGTAACAACTGCGTATGTATTCTTCGTCGCCATATCTATGCCTCTTACTACCTAGATTAAATCTATTTTTATGATTATGACTTTTTCTTTTCATTCATATAGTCATAATAGGTTTTTCTTTTCTCTTCAACAGGAGCTATAAGTATTCTTCCTGAACCCCTGAACACATTAACCAGTCCCTCTTTTGTTGCTGCTGATCCTACCAAGGTCTTCGTTGTTCTTTCAACAGTATATGTCAACGTGTTTGACCAGGCAATAGCCATATCTCCATCAATTTTGACAACATCATCCTGCAGATCTACCACAAGTAATTCTTCCTGTGGTACACGGCTTTCCAAAGCGACTATCCCAACTCCGCTCAGTGCATTATTAAACAACCCTTCCTGTCCTAGCAGAGCCGAAGAAATATTGCTCCTTGCAACTACATTCATATTAACTGTATCATCACAAGCGAGAAACATACCATCCTCGATTACCATATTTCCATTCCAATTTGCCAAATCTTCAAGGATAACAAATTTATATGTCGGCTCCAAAAAAAAGCGTTCCATTTCCGAAATATCTAGGTTTTATCGCCGTTTCTCCTGTAACCTTACTACCAACATATTTTTTGAACAAATCTCCCGCACCTTTTACATTCGTTTTAGCCTCTAAATCTCCCATCATTATCTGCATCATTCCAGCCTGAACAATAACCCCATTATCGTTCATATTTATTATTACCTGTCTCTTTCTGATATTCATTTTTGCAGCAAAATATGCTTTTATTGCCTCGTCTTCAGAAACAGAATAGTCATGGTCATATTCAAAAACAGAAAACTTTCCCTTTTGATCAATAATCTTATGATTATCATTTTGATTCGAAAAACTTGTTTTAAACATATATAGTGCCTCCTCTCCCGTCAAAATCAAAAATAGCACTATCCACATTTTAGCATTTATAATGGGATAGTGCTATATGATTTTTATGTATGAATGAGGATTTCTCCCCTATGAATTAAGTGTATATTTAGATTCCTGTGTATGCAACTACTACCTTCTGAACTCCTACTACATCTCTTGAGAAGTAGAATGTGTATGTTACGTTTGACTTCTCATATACATACTGGAAACCTGACTTCTCATCGATTGTCTTATCAGGATCACCATATGCTGAAGAGATATCATAAGCTGATGAATCAAGTGTTACTCCACCAGGAAGAACAAAGTTAGAAGAATCAAATGATCCTGACTGGATTGTAAAACCTATAACTCTGCAACGCTTTGGTGTCTCTTCTGTAGCACCCTTATTCTGAAGATTGATAAGCATGCTTTCGTTCTTTCCGATTACATCTACATAGATGTTATCAAGAGTTCCATCTGCAGGAACTTTTATATTAAACTGATCTGCCATCTCATCCTTTAAGCTGACTTTCTTTGCGATCTTGCTGTAATCAAATGGAATATCGCAAACCTTTGAGAAAAGCTTAACCTGACCAGCATCAAGTGTCTCCTCACTGAAAACTTCACTATCTGATGCTTCAACTTCATTTACAACTGACTGATTAGCAGAAGCAGTATCTTTTTTTCCACAACCAACTGATGCAAGCATAACACCTGCTACAACTAAAACTCCAAGTTTCTTCAATACATTCTTTTTCATCTCTCTGTTTCCTCCTTTGTTTTTTCGAATCGGAGTTTACACCCGTTTGAAAAAAAATACTTTACAAAAATTGCTATCTTATTGTCAAAAATTGCTATATTCCTGATTTTTGTTTTTTTACACAAAAGAACTCGATTTTATATACATCCTGCACAAAAAACAGGCTGATGCAAATCTTATGCTTTTTATTCATATTCACCAAAACCCCACTGTTTTAGCGCTTTTCTTTTGACAAGTGCACATTTTCGTGCATTTTCCATTTGTATAATATCGATATATTATCAAAATGACGAAACCCTTTGTCCAGGCAATCAAAAACGCCGGTTTTTTGTGCACCTTGCACAAATACCGACGTATTCTACATCCGAGGGCTTGTCCTTTTAACCGACTTTCCGCTATAAATATACTTAAACATCCTGGTTTTCAGCCAAATAGTTTCTCAGCAAGTATTCCATACATTTCTCTGACATAATAAGTTGGAATAAGCCACCAGGCAGTCGGGGCAGGAACAGAACCGTGGGAAAGTCCGTACTTCTCTGCTATCTTACCCGCTCTATACTCATGAAACTCATTGGTTGCTATGGAAATACTAGTTCCAAGTTTCTTTTCATCTATTATTTGTTTTGAAAATCTGATATTTTCATCTGTTGACGTAGACTTATCTTCTTTATATATACGTTCTTCCTTTATTCCATGAGAAGTAAGCCAGCGGTACATACATTCAGCTTCAGATATATCTTCACCCGTTCCTTTACCTCCGGATACTATACAGACAGCATCAGGATTTGATACGAGATATTTTTCGGCCGCATTTAAACGTTCCTCAAGCATAAGGCTCGGCGTCTCTCCACGGACCTGACATCCCAGAACCACAAGCACCGAATTATTTTCAGGACTCTTAGTCCAGCCCGATATCATGCAGCCCATTGTAACTCCAGCCAGCACAAGTATTACCGCCACTATAGCCATTACAGCAATAATAGTTACCTTTCCGGCTCGTTTCTTCCACAGATTTTTAATACCCTCTTTTATCCTGTCCATAAAAATACCATATATGATCATGGCACATGATATAACTGCGCCAGTAGTATTTCCCATATTAAATATCCCTCTGGTAAATGTATTTCCAAACCAGAGGAAAAATATAATACCAAGTATGATAAGTATTACTTTACCTTTCTTTTTTTTCATATACTATTTATCCCTTAAAATTTTTAATAAAATCAACAAAACATCTCAGCATAGGTAGCATCAATATATTGATACTACAAGTCATATATTGTCAAAAGGACGGCAACAACCGCCCTTTGACGTAGTTTCTTCTAATTAATAACTACTTACATTATTTGAAATAACCAGCTTTGATTTTCCCTGAGAGGTGGACACCGCTGTGAACATACCTACATAATTTCCCTTGAACATATAGAACTGGACCAGACTTAGATCCATATCCACTCCGTCCATCCTTCCCGTCATCTTTATTCCTTCACAGGTTTTGCCGGCTATGGTCATGGTATCTCTCTCAATGTTAGATACTGAGTAACTGCTTGCCTGCATCTGATTTATAAATTCCTGTTTCAGCTGTTCCATAAGCTTATCCATATCAGTTCCAGCTTCTTTTACATTATATGGAGTCTGCTCTACAGCAAACATATAAACCTCTGCAGACTGTTCATTTACCGCAGTCACTTCAGATATTATCTGTTTTGAATTAAGAGCATTCTTTTCTGCTTCTGCGTCTCCTGAATATCCTGTCACCTTCCAGCCTGAGCCAAAGTTTGACTTTATTCCAAAATATTCATTCGAAAATGAACTACCGCTCAGAACTCCAGGAGTATAATCAGACTTACCAAATATTGAAAGCACCTTGCCTCCGGCAAAGTATAACAACGCGCCAAATATCAGAAGAACTATTACCACAACAAGCCATACTGGAAAGCTGCTCTTTTTCTGAACAGCAGCACCAGAATATGGGCTGTTCATAGCACCATTATTTCCATACGCCGGATATGCTCCATTCATACCAGGATTTCCCGCATATGGACCCTGGCCTCCTGCTCCGCCGTTTCCTCCGTATGGGCTCTGACCGCCTGCTCCGCCATTTCCTCCGTATGGGCTCTGACCGCCTGCTCCGCCATTTCCTCCGTATGGGCTCTGACCGCCTGCTCCGCCATAAGGGCTCTGGCCGCCTGCATATGGTCCAGGATTTCCTCCATATGGATTCGTATTATTCTGATTCAGTTCCGAATAATTAGTTCCCGGAACCTCATTCATATTATCATCTGATTCTTTTAAATGCATACTTTTTCCCTCCTAACCTATTATCACAGGAAACTCAGTTTCGTTTCCTATTATATTAAAATAGGCACCATCCACATTCTATCATCAGAACGTAGATGATGCCAATTAATAATTTATGAATAATTTCTTTAGATATCTGAAGCTATTCTTATTCTGCGTCAGAAGCTGAACCTTCTTCCTCTTCTATATCAGCATCAAGATACTGAGCTGAGATAGATGAGATAGTTCCATCACTGAGCATCTTATTGATAGATTCATTGATTTCATTCAGAAGCTCTGTATTACCCTTCTTTACAGCAATACCATATTCCTCAGCTTCAAATGCATCAGTATCTTCAACTATCTTAAGACCTTCATTATCAGCCACATACTTCTCTGCTGTAGCTGAGTCTATAACTACTACGTCACACTTCTTATTTGTAAGCTCAAGGATAGTCTCTGAACCCTTCTTGAAGGCCTCATACTCATATCCAAGATCCTGAACACAGGTCTCTCCTGTATAACCCTGAACTACTACAATCTTTTTACCCTGCATATCAGATGCCTTCTGAATATCAGAATCTTCTCTTACGATCATAACCTGGGTAGCTGCGTAGTATGGTACAGAGAAATCTACTGCTTCTTTTCTCTCATCAGTAATTGTCATACCTGCGATAACTGCATCAACCTGACCATTCTGAAGAGCAAGAAGAAGTGAGTCAAACTCCATATTATTGATAGCTGCTGTCTTACCGTTTGATTCAGCTATCTGCTTAGCTATAGCCATATCAATTCCATCAAACTCACCGATCACACCTGTACCGGTTACATACTCAAATGGTGGAAACTCTGCATTTGTACCAAAAATAATAGTTCCACCTGCGTTTTCTTCAGCAGCGCTCTCAGTTGTCTCAGCTGGCTTTGATGAACCACATGCCACCATAGAAAGTGCCATTACAGCTGCCAGTCCAAGTGCAGCCATTTTCTTAACTAACTTCATAATTTTTCCCTCCTTATATATACATTCCACGTTGCCAGGTAAGTCTTGAAAAAGATAATAGATTATCCACAAGCTTTCACTGTCTTCCCGGAATAGTATTAACACATTTCACGAAGCCTTAAAAATCTATAGAACTTTACTTAGAAACTCCCTGGTTCTATCATTCTGAGGATTATCAAATATCTCCTTAGGAGTTCCCTGTTCTATTATCTCGCCTTCATCCATGAAAAGGATACGACTTCCTACTTCCCTGGCAAAGCCCATCTCATGAGTAACAACCACCATGGTCATACCACTCTTTGCAAGACTTTTCATAACATCCAGAACTTCTCCGACCATCTCAGGATCAAGTGCAGAAGTAGGTTCATCAAAAAGCATGATTTCCGGCTCCATCGCAAGAGAACGAGCTATAGCTATTCTCTGCTGCTGACCACCAGACAGCTGTTTTGGATATACATCAGCCTTATCAGAAAGACCTACGATTTTCAGGAGTTCGTCAGCTTTTTTGTCAGCCTCTGCCTGAGTCATTTTCTTAAGCTTTACAGGCGCAAGTGTAATATTCTTTCGAACAGTAAGATGTGGGAACAGATTAAAATGTTGAAAAACCATACCCATTTTCTCTCGCACATGGTTTTTATTTACACCATGGGCATTTATCTGCTGATCATCTATCCACACTTCGCCGGACTGTGGTTTTTCAAGCAGATTAAGGCAGCGTAAAAATGTACTCTTACCAGAGCCTGATGGACCAATAACAACCACAACCTCACCATCATCTATATGTTCAGTTATTCCTTTCAGAACCTCAATTCCATTGAAGCTCTTGTGCAAATCATTAACCTTGATCATATATCCTACTCCATTAGGCTGCCTGTCCTAAGCAGACCACCCTGTTATCTCTGATCCGACTTTCTCAGTTTCTTCTCCACAAGTCCAAGAAAAATCGTCAGAACCTTTATGATTACAAAATATATAATTGCAGTTGCAATAAGTGGCATAAACGCCTCATAGGTTGCACTCTTTATAAAGTCACCGGCCTTCTGTATATCAACCAGACCAACATAACCCACTATCGCTGTTTCCTTTATAAGTGTAATAAACTCATTACACATAGCTGGGAATATATTTTTAACTGCCTGAGGTACTATAATACTCATCATAGTCTGACTCTTACTGAGTCCCAGAGAACGTCCCGCCTCAGTCTGTCCCTTATCTATTGAAAGGATACCTGCACGTATGATTTCTGATACATAAGCACCTGAATTTATTGAAAATGCTATAGCAGCGATTATCCATTTCTCCCAGTTGACCGTTGCAAATACAACAAAGTATATGATCATCAGCTGGGTAACTGAAGGCGTACCTCGGATTACATCCGTATAAACCTTGCCCAGCAGATTGAGTGGCTTCTTCTTAGAGAGATTACAAAGGGCTATCAAAAAACCGATAACCAGTCCCATAGCAGCAGCAAGGAGCGCAACCTTGACAGTTACACCGATACCGCTGATGAGAAGCTTATATCTGTCATCCCTTATAAAACATTTTTCAAAGGTTTCTGAAAAACCTTCTAAAAAAACAGTATTTAATATCATTTATTCATCCTCAGACCGGATATATATTTTAATAGAAAAAAAGCGGGCTGTATATGTCATACACCCCACTTATAATTACATAAAATGTCCTTAAAGTCAATGATTTATTAGGATTTATAAGGGTTCTCACTAAATATCTATATCCACATCACCGGCATCTGAATCAATTTTAATACTTTTACCAGATTTTCCTGTTTGGTTTATTTTAGAACCCTGTTTTTCACCATTCAGAGTAAGTTTTCCAAAATCCACTTTTGCATCTATACTGTAATCGGCAGCTTCTCCGATAAGCCCAAGCTCTATATTGCCGGCATCTGCTGTAATATCAACCTCATCCATTCTGGTAGAACTGATTTCTGTATTTCCCGCATCAGTATCCAGTTTAAATGCTTTAATCTCAGAATCAGATATTTTTACATCTCCATAATCAACATCAGCTTTCATAGAGTCCATCTTCGTATTATCAATTACTATATTTCCAGCAGCTCCATCAAATGTAAATGTGTTCAGAGCTGAAGACTGTATATTAATATTTCCTGCATCCGCATCAATATCAAGATTATCTATAGTCTGATTTTCTATCTGAACATTTCCTGCATCAACGTCCATTTTACACCCTTTAAATTCAGTACCCTTTGGCACATAGATATTTACATAAGGGTTTAACTTTTTTGACTCACCTAAATGAAATCTCAGTTTATGCTCATTCTTCTCTTTTATTATAAGTTTACCATTTTCAACCGAAATAACGGGCTTATTTCCATAGAGTTTATACTCCACCTTGTAACTATCACCTTCAAGGATTTTAATATCTGAAGCATCCAGATTAATGTCCATATCCGAAAAAGCTTCCACCTCCTCATTTCCGGCATAAAGTTCTCCCTCACCTGATGAAGAAATCCTGTGTTCAAAAAAATCTATATTAAAGTCGCTTGTTGCACCGCAGACATATCCCACAATGATAAACACAATTCCCAGAACAAAGAGTATTGCGCATACTATCATAGTGATAAGCACTCCCTTTTTCATATCGATATTCCTCCATTTTATTACTACTTTTATCTTATTCTAATACTGAAGTTTTAATCAGCTCTGCTCCTTACTCTTTTTCCCAATGTTTTTAAAAAGCTTGATAATTCCCTTGATAATGACCGCGCCAAGCTTGAAAAAGCCTATACACATCATTGTTCCAAGAGAAAGACATACAAGTCCGATTCCGACTATCAGTATCCCCTGGGCAAAGGTTTCAGCCCAGAACGCTGCAAAAATAACAACAAAACCGGAAACAGCCACCGATGCTCCTGCTAAAAGCAGCGACCCAACCACTGCAACAATAGTAACTACCAGAGCAAACATCACACTCACCAGAGCGATTGCA
Organism: uncultured Lachnospiraceae bacterium; assembly: GCA_902782695.1. GTDB lineage: Bacteria > Bacillota > Clostridia > Lachnospirales > Lachnospiraceae > Eubacterium_Q. The sequence goes on from CACZOE010000224.1 coordinate 31,092, forward strand.
ATTGGAAATGCTATCGGTGCTGCAAATATTCCAAGTATCACATACCATACCGCCCTTGAGTTATTCTTTGCTCCGCCTTCCTGCTCAGCCTTTATCATCTGTTTTTCGCTGCATTCCTCAAGAATTCTGGAAGCAACTTCATCCACGGTACCCACCATAGGGACTACATCCTGATTTTCATCTATTCCGGCATCCAAAAAGAATTCTGTATAATATTTCATCGCATCATCATAATCTTCTTTAGGAAGCCTTCTCAGCTTTCTGGATAATTCCGCTAAAAATTTATTCTTATTCATTGCATGTATCCTTTCATCAGTTTTTGATTCTCTAATTTTTATCCGATAAGTGTGTCTATTCTCTGTTTGTAATCTTTCCACTCACTCTGATAAAAGCCGAGCATCTTCCTTCCTTCATCTGTTATCCTGTAGTATCTTCTATTTCTACCCTGAAACGGCTGGTCATAGGTTTCAAGGAATTTTTCCTTCTGCAATCTTCTCAAAACAGGATAAAGAGTTGATTCTGAAATGTCAATGTATTCTCTCACCTTCTGTGTCAAAGTGTAACCATATGAATCCTCATTGGCCACTATTCCGAGAACACATGCATCCAGAAGCGGTGCTGCTACCTGGTATGTCATAATACTTCCCTCCCGTAATATTAATCAATATATGATATTAGTATTCAAAATAATAATGTGTAATTAACAATATTATACGTAATATAATATTGTTTTGTTAATAAAAAGTCAAGTCCTTTTTATCTTTTTTCATAACTCAAAACACTATTTGCTATTCACTTTTAATTATAATTACATTATAATAGGAAGGTATTAATTATTGTCCGATACTTCGGACCAGTATTTTAAAAGGGGAGGGACTTTTCTATGTTGGAGAAAATGTTCAAACTTAAGGAGCATGGAACTGACGTAAAGACTGAGGTTATCGCCGGTATCACTACATTCCTGGCTATGGCTTATATCCTTGCAGTCAATCCTAACATCCTTGGAAATGTAATGAATCCAAATGGTGTATTTCTGGCAACAGCTATTGCTTCTGCCATCGCAACATTCGTCATGGCATTTCTTGCAAATTATCCTATTGCTCTTTCAGCAGGTATGGGTCTAAATGCATATTTCGCATTTACCGTTTGTCTCGGAGAGCTCTCAGAAGTACCTAACGCATTCACAATTGCCCTTACAGCAGTTCTTGTAGAAGGTATAATCTTTATAGTAATTTCAGTATTCAAATTCAGAGAAGCCATCATAAATGGCATTCCTCAGAATCTCAAATTCGGTATCACAACCGGTATTGGTCTTTTCATAGCACTTATAGGTCTTGTAGGAGCCGGTATCGTAATAAGCGATCCTTCTACTACCATTGCTCTTGGAAGCTTCTCATCACCTACAGTAGTGCTTGCACTTATCGGTTTCATAATAATTGTAGTTCTCAGTCATTATAATATTAAAGGTTCAGTTCTTATCGGAATCATTGCTACATGGATTCTTGGAATGATAGCTGAAGCAATCGGCTGGTATCAGGTTGATGTAGAAGCCGGAGTATACAGCGTATTCCCAAGCTTCGCAGGCGGATTAAATCTCGGTGGTCTGGGAGAAACAGCCTTCAAGTTTAACTTCGCATGGGTTGGATCTCATATCATTCAGTTTATCGCTATAGTATTCAGCTTCCTCTTCGTCGATCTCTTCGATACTGTAGGAACTGTAGTAGGTGTAGCTGACAAAGCCGGACTTCTTGATGAAAAAGGCGAACTTCCAAGAGCCGGAAAAGTATTTATGGCTGATGCCATCGGTACTACAGTAGGTGCCTGCCTCGGAACTTCAACAGTTACAAGTTTCGTAGAGTCAAGTGCCGGAGTTGCTGAAGGTGGAAAAACAGGTCTTACCGCTTTCACAACAGGACTCCTTTTCCTGATATCTATAGTACTCAGCCCTATTTTCCTTGCAATTCCTAGTTTTGCTACTGCACCAGCACTTGTATATGTAGGAATGCTGATGTTCTCTAGCGCAGCCAAAATAAAATTTGACGGCGATATAGCTGATACAGCCAGCGCTTATATGGCAGCACTTATGATGCCACTTACATATTCAATCGCAAACGGTATCATGTTTGGTGTTATCACCTGGGTACTTGCAAAAGCATTTACAGGCAAAGCAAAGGATGTCAATCTGATAATGTGGGTAGTATTCGTGCTTTTCATACTTCGTATAATAGCGCTTGTAACTAATTTCCAATAATCTAATAAATGTAACTAGGGAGAATAAAACTATGAAGGTAGTTTTTGCCATGGATTCCATGAAAGGTTGTCTGTCATCTCTTGAATTCGGTGCAGCTGCAGCAAGCGGCCTGCAAAGAGCGATTCCTGATGCAGACTTTGAGGTTCGTCCCCTTGCTGACGGCGGGGAAGGAACCGTACAAGCCATAACTGACGGACTGGGAGGAGAATTTCAGAACATCGAAGTTACAGGTCCACTTGGAAATAAAATAACCGCCCGTTATGGAATCATTACTCAGATAATAGAAGAAAAAACACTTGAAAACGGCGAAAGACTGGATTTTGAGGAAATGATACAACCCTCCTCTCATCCAGTTCCTACAAATAAGACTGCAATCATAGAAGTATCTGCTGCAGCTGGTCTGACTCTGATAAATGAGATTGACCGCGATCCAATAAAGACCACCACTTACGGTGTGGGCGAAATGATCAATCATGCTATTGATGCAGGATGTAGAAACTTTATCATAGGACTTGGTGGAAGTGCCACAAATGATGCAGGAATAGGAATGCTTCAGGCTCTGGGGGCTCACTTCTATGACGACAGAGGTCAGATCTTAAATGGAGATAATGGCTATCTGACAGGAGGTGACCTTGAATTTGTTCATGCTATATCCTTTGAACATTTCAATCCACATATAGCTGAGAGCAGGTTCCGAATAGCCTGTGACGTAAACAATCCACTTTGTGGTCAAAACGGAGCCAGCTATATATTTGGTCCGCAGAAAGGTCTGTTCGAGTCCGAAATAAAGATTATGGATAATTGGATGAGAAGATTTGTAGATACCGCATCAGAAGCTCTTCATACCAATATAGACCCTGACGAACACGGTTGTGGCGCTGCCGGAGGACTTGGATTCGCCTTCAAATATTTTCTAGGTGGTTCCCTGGAATCCGGAAACAAAATAGTTATTGAAGAAACAAATATCAAAAAATATATAAGCGAGGCAGACCTGGTAGTAACCGGCGAAGGTAAGCTTGATGAGCAGACACTTATGGGCAAAGCCCCTGTAGGAATCGCTCATATAGCCAAGGTATTTAAAAAGCCCGTCATTGCTCTGGTAGGTTCTGTATCAGCAGGCTTTGATGGAGACAGACTTCCTGATGTGGATGCATATTTCCCAATCATAAGACGTCCAAGCACCATAAGCGAGGCCATGGATTCAGCCACTGCAAAGATGAATATAGCTGCTACAAGCGAACAGTTATTCAGACTTATAAAAAAGATTAACAACTAATTTTTATAAAAAAGTCAAAAGGTTTTCGCCTTTTGACTTTTTTAATAGAAAACCCCTGGGATGATCCCAGGGGTTTTTTTATCTTCAATATGAATTATTCAGATTTCAGATATATGGATTACTCAGCCTTTGTTCCATCGTAGAGATCTACGAGACCCTGAAGGTGAGCGAATCTCTTCTTTGAGTTCTCCTCTGCCATTGCAAAGAGCTTGTCAGCCTTATCCTTGTTAACCTTCTGAAGAGCTGTGTAACGAGCCTCTCCTGCAAGGAATTCCTGATAAGGAACTGTA
>CACZOE010000225.1 GCA_902782695.1 uncultured Lachnospiraceae bacterium
ATGTTTCAGCGTGTCATAAGGTCAACATGCTTTTCCTGCAAGCAGGAACGCATTTTGACTTTTGACACTTATGTCATATTATATAAATTATACTGCTACTGTTGAAACCTTAACTTCAGTATTTGATTCTTCACCGATTCCCTTTGTCTTAACATAGACTACGATTGAAGCAGCAACAAGAACTGCTGCAATTGCAAAATGTACTGCAATTGGAAGACCAATTATCACTTCGCCAAGAACAACTGAAGTAAAATTATAAGCAAGATGAGCTGCTATGGTAGCTCTGATGGAATTTGTTCTGTTATAAATAACTGCAAGAACCAGTCCCATAACTGTTGTATAGCAGATCCAGAGTGGCTGACCATGAGCAAGTCCAAATGCTAAAGAGCTCACTATAACTGCCACAACTGTAGGAACGCCCTTTTTAAGTCTGTCGTATATAAGACCTCTGAATATTATCTCTTCTACAATTGGCGCTGCTATAACTGTACTGATAAGCGCAAGACCAAGTGTCTGATTCATAAGTCCGCCGGAGCTCTCAGCATAGCCTGCTATGATACTGTCAGGAAGAGTTCTGAGTACTGCAATAGTTGCAACATTGAGGGCTACTCCCACACCTGCACTAATTCCAATAGCCTTAATACCAACTTTTTTGAAATTAATGGCTTCTGAAATTTTCTCTTTACGGATCAGGAAGAATATAGCCAGAAATGCCAGTGTTATAACAGCTGCTATTGCAACCATTATTCCTGTCATACCTTGAACATTTTCCATATAAGCAGCCTTGAATTCTTCACTGGTAGGTTTTACATCCTTTCCAAACTGCATAACCGTTTTAGCTGAAGCTACAATACTAGAGATCATACCTCCGGCCAGCTGTCCTCCTATATACACTCCTGCATACCCTGCTGCTCTTAAAATCTGTTTACCCGCTTTTCCCATTTCCTTCACCTTTCTGGCTCGATACCAGGGACACTATGTATCGCAACCATCCTTTCTTTTATTTGATGATTGGATGATACACCGTGGGAGCTGACAAATGTAAAAATTGGGAGTGAACAGTTATTTAGTTGTCGTAAATTGCAATATTTTAGAAAAAGTCTCTATGTTTCAGAATCCATACTGAGCATAAACATTTTGGTATAGCCCTCTACCACAGGATATTTCTTTATATACGGCTGCTGTACCAGTCTTATACTAAAGCCATGCATTTCAACAACCTTTTTTACTATGGACAGTCCCAGACCGGAACCCCCCTTAGTACTTCTGGATTCATCCCCCATGACAAAGGGTTCAAATATATGTTCGGCGTGTTCCTTATCTATAGGCTTACCCGTATCAGCAACTATTACTCTCAGCTTTTCTCCATCTCTTACGAGTGCAAGACCTATCCTGGTACCTGCAGAATTATGCTTGATTGCATTTGTTATAAGATTTGTAATAACACGGGATAGCTGCAGTTTATCAGCAGTAATATTTATTATCTCTTCAGGAATATCCACATCCAGTTCCATTCCTGCATCTTCTATATCCTGATACTGAAATGCTGCCGCCTCTCTTACCAGTTCACAGATATCAGTTTTTTCCTTAGTCAGCTTGAAGCCTTCACTGTCCAGTCTTACATAATCAAACAGAAGAGTTATCAGATCATTCATTCTCTTGGATTTGTTCTGGATTGCCGCCAGATACTCTTCCTTTCTTTCCTCTGCTACCATTCCATCCGAAAGAGCCTTAGCATATCCTGAAACAGTAGTGATCGGAGTTCTCAGATCATGTGCGATATCCGAAAGCATGAGATTACGTTTCTTTTCATACTCTTTTTGTTTAGCCTGGTCCTCATCCTCTATCTTTTTAACCTGATCTATGACTATACGGGCATAGTAAAATGCACCTAACATGTATGGGAGAATAATTACCAGAAAAATAACTAACAGAAGTATTATAAGCATAGTCCGATCTGAAATATCCATATTGCTGATAGTACCCTCTCCCTGGGAGAAGTACTTGTCGAGTGGACTTCCCTTAGCCGCCAAAAGGCCGTTATATGGAATTTTTAGTTCTGATGGAATCAGATAACTGATAAGGCTGCCGATAATATTGAAAATAAGTCCGAAAAGAACGGAAACAAGACCGACAATTCCTATAATCCTGGCATCTGCATCATTGAAAAATACATGCATAATAAAAGGAACCAGAGTACGGTTTATTACCATAATAATCCCATACTCTGCTATTCCTACCGCTATGATAATGAATACAAATCTCTTTATCAGAAAAACATTTAGTTCTTTATATTTATTCATAGAAGCTTCCCCGCCTGACTATCCGAATCTGTAACCCAGTCCTCTAAGGGTCTTAATATATTCATTTGGATCATCTGAAAGCTTTGCTCGAAGCTTGCTAATACATACCATGATATTATTATCTGCTACAAAATAATCCTCATCCCAACCATGCTCATATATCTGCTGCTTGGTAAATACTTTTCCAGGATGAGACATGAAAAGCTCCATGATTCTGTATTCAACTGAGGTCAGATCTATGATTTCACCATTTTTACTAAGGGAACAAGAGTCAGGATCAAGTTCCAGGTCTTTGACCTTTATTTTCTCAACCTTCACCTCACTTGCTCCAAGGCTGTAAAACCTTCTGATGTTGGAATTAACCCTGGCTACAGCCTCAAGTGCATTAAATGGTTTAGCCATATAATCATCTGCACCCAGATTCAGACCCAGAATTTTCTCTGAGTCTGCATCCTTAGCCGAAAGAATTATAACCGGGATATTACTATCCTCTCTGAGTTTTCTGAGGACCTTATATCCGTCCATCTCCGGCATCATTATATCCAATATGCAGAGGTCCGGACTCTCACTCTTTATAAGATTTAAAGCCTTAATCCCGTCTTCTGCTTCAACAACTTTATAACCTTCGTTTTCAAGATAGAGACGAAGCAGATCTCTAATCTCTGCTTCGTCATCTGCTATAAGTATTTTATAAGCCATACTTTTAACCCCTTTTTTCTTACTCCTGTGTTCCATACTTAAGAGCTTCGTAAAGAGCTGCATCTGTTGAGCACTTATATGGATTTACGTAGAATATTGAAAGGATTCCACATGTAAAGATTGAAAGTATATACCATCCTATGAATGAAAGATCAAGAACGAATGCCTTCCACTTATTACCTTTCATAAGACTCTTGCTCTCAGCAAATACTTCTTCCTTTGTCATATCCGGATTCTCAGCTAAAAGATATGGGATCATTCGATACTCATATGATTTGATAATTCCAGGAATCACGAAGAGAAGACTCCAAAGTACTACATACATATCTCTGTAGAAGAGATTCTTTACTAAGTTCTTATAGTTATGATCAAATGCATAAACTACATTTGAGATACCAGCTGATTCATCCAGGTTCTTAAAGAAGAATCTGTTGCATCCGAGCTGGAGTGGATTGTAAAGGAATATATCCATTAATGCAACCAGTACAAATATTACTACAAATACTACTGAAAGAACAACTAAAAATATTACAATAAATGCTGTAGAATCTTTATCATCCATGTCTGCAAGCTTATCTGACAATTCATTTACGCTTCCTTCAGGATCTTGAGAATCAATGGTAAAACTAAAGGTGTCATCGTCTTTTTCTTTATCTGACTCTTTGCTTGATTCATTATCTTTCTCAGCCTCTTTCATGGCTTCTTCTACTAGTTTTTCAGCTTCCTTATCGTTATCCGTGGTCTCTTCAATATGATGATTATTAAATACATTTGAGAAACCTCCTGAGGTTCCGCCTGAGAAACCTCCCGAAGAACCTGCTACAATCGAAAGAATGATTGCTACAAGAACCGCCTTCCAGTAATTCTTCTTAAATCCTTCATGTCCTCTTTTTTTAACATCTTTCCTTGTCCACATAACCAAATCCTCCTTATATGATCCGGTGTCAGGTGAACCGCCTCTTTACGGTTCATTTTTATTCCCCCTGACCACTTGTCTGTTTGTTATGTGTACATATTAGCAGTAGAACCTTATCAGATAAATCTACGAACCTTAACGATACCTTAATTATAAATAAATAAGGCAAATAAATCGTTAAAAAAAGGCAGACAACTCATCGTCATCTGCCTCATATTTTTTAGTTTGCGTAGCCTGCTTCGAAGCCGGCAAGATTAATATCGATTGTCTTAGGTGGAACCTTAGACTTGATAACCTCTATCCACTGCTCCTTAGAATAATTCATATGACGTGCTGCCATTCCGAGAACTATTGTATTGAATACACGGGTATTTCCAAGTTCCTCAGCCTTAGCCATTGCATCAATGGAATATACCTTATATTTTTCACGAAGTCCCTCAAGAATTCCTTCAGGATATTCAGCAGCACCTGTAATAACAGGCATCGGATCTATACGCTGATCATTTACTATAAGAGCTCCGTCCTTTTTAAGGAAATGTGCATATCTGAGTGCTTCAAGTCTCTCAAATGCTATGAGAACATCAGCGCATCCTTCCTCTACTATAGGCTCCGTTACAGCTTCGCCTTCTGTTGCATATCTTACGTAGGTAACTACAGAACCACCACGCTGTGCCATTCCATGAACCTCTGAAAGTTTGACATCGTAGCCTGCTGTTTCAGCGAGCCCGCCCAGGATACGGCTTGTAAGGAGTGTTCCCTGACCACCGACACCTACTATCATTATATTCGTTACCATATTTATAGTCCTTTCATTACTTTTTGGGATTATTTAGATTCTACAGCATTTTCTTCTTTGAAATATATTTTAATCTTTTCCTTTTTGATATATGGTTACCTTAAGGTAATTGCATCAAATGGGCATAACTGCTGGCAGAGTCCGCATCCATTACACATAGTTTCATCTATAACTGAGAAGCCTGTCTCTCTGTCCTTCTTGATGGCCGGACATCCAGGTGCCAGACACTTGCCACATTTCTTACATTTCTCTGTATCAACATAGCACTTACCCTTTGGAACATATGACTTAAGAAGTGCACATGGTGACTGAGAAATGATTACTGAGAGCTCGTTTCTTGCAACCTCTTCTTTAATGGTTGCCTCCAGTTTCTCAAGGTCAAATGCATCAACAACCTTTACATTCTTGATACCCATTCCCTCGCAAAGCTTTACGAGATCTATCGCAAAAGTGGTTTCACCGTTCAGCATCTTGCCTGTAGCCGGGTGATTCTGATGACCTGTCATACCTGTGGTTGAGTTATCAAGAATGATAACTGTTCCTGTTGCCTGGTTATAAACCATATTCATAAGTGAATTAACGCCTGTATGAAGGAATGTGGAATCTCCGATAACTGCTACCCAGTTCTTTACCCAGTCTTTTCCTTTACCCTTTTCCATACCATGAAGCATAGAAATGGATCCACCCATACAGAGGGTAGTATCTACTACTGAAAGTGGTGCAGCCACACCAAGTGTGTAACAGCCAATATCTCCACTTGCATGAATCTTCAGTTTCTTAAGTACACTGTAGGTTGCTCTGTGAGGGCATCCAGGACAAAGGATTGGTGGACGTACAGGAACATTTGCAGGATCAGACAGATCCAGGTCCATGCCAAGTACTTTCTCACGAAGCATATTTGCACTATATTCTCCATCAAGTGGGAATATCTCTTTTCCTATACAATCTATTCCCCAGCTCTTAAGAAGTTCTTCGATTACAGGCTCCAGCTCTTCAATTACATAAAGAACATCAACCTTAGAAGCGAACTCTTCGATGAGCTTCTTAGGAAGAGGACTTACCATACCAAGCTTAAGTATGCTTGCTTCAGGGAATACTTCCTTAACATACTGATAAGGGATTCCGCTTGTAACAAATCCTACCTTCTTATCTGCAAGAGTTTCTCCGTTCTTTCCCTTTACAGTGTAAGTCTTGTCAGAGTAAACAACCTTATTGATATCTGAGAACTTCTCAGAAGCTCCGTCCTCTGCAAGCTTTCTGTCACGCTCGATAACAAACTTATGGCGCTTTGCTGCATTTGCAGGAACCATAACATTCTTAGCCGGATCTCTTACATATTCTTTATCGTCTAATTCAACTCTGTCCTCAAGATTTACTACGCCCTGGGAATGAGCAATTCTTGTAGTAGTTCTGAGAATTACAGGAGTATCATATTCTTCTGATATTTCAAATGCTCTCTTTGTAAATACACGTGCTTCCTCTGAATCTGATGGCTCAAGTACAGGCACATGTGAAGAGATGCCGATACGTCTTGTATCCTGCTCGTTCTGGGAGCTGTAAAGTCCCGGATCATCTGCAACGAGATAAACAAGACCTCCCTTTGCACCAATGTATGATGCTGTGTAAAGTGGATCAGATGCAACATTCAGACCAACACATTTCATAGCACACATAGCTCTTACGCCAGCTATAGATGCACCCATCGCAACCTCTGCAGCCACTTTTTCATTTGGAGCCCACTCAGCGTAAACTCCATCGTACTTTACAAGATTTTCACTCATCTCGGTACTTGGTGTTCCCGGATAAGCTGATGAAACTTTAACCCCTGCTTCCCAGGCACCACGGGCTATAGCTTCATTTCCAAGCATTATTTTCTTTTCCAATGTATTAAACTCCTTTTTTGAAATCACTTTTCCCATTATAAGACGAACCAGTAGATTTTACAAGAGTTTGATAAGATAACTGTTTTAGTTTATAATGACTTTGTTTGTGTGTAACTACACTACATATCATGAAAAGAGGAGAAATGTAAATGAACAGGAGAGAAAAAATCATATTATCTGTGAGTGCATTACTCTTCTCAATATTCATGCTGACCGGATTAATAAATGAATATCCCGGTTTTTTTCTGAGTTCTTCTCTTAAATATGTAAAGCTTGGTCTGACCTTTGTAGCACTCTTTGTCTCATTCCTTATACTATTTACTGTTCTTATCAGACTGTTAGAACGTATGGATCACGACTATAAAGAAGTTCATTCTTCTATATATGTAAGTATTATTGCCGCTGTTTCTATCTTTCACCTGATCATTTTCTACCCAGGAACTACATTTAATGATGGAATGAGACAGCTTCACAGCTTCTTTGGTGATATCGAGTGGGCAAATCATGATCCTGTCTTTTCAACTGCTGTTATAGGCTTCATAGTAAAAGCAGGGCGAAACCTGGTGGATGATAATTTCGGAATGTTCCTGTACAGTCTGCTGGTAACTATTTTGTCTCTCCTGGTATTTTACTATCTCTTTGTAACTCTGAGCCGCATAGGAACCAGCCATATTCTTGTAATACTTTCAGTGGTATATCTGGCTATTCTTCCTATCATCAGGCTTTATACCATTACCCTGTGCAAGGATACTCTGTTTGCTATTACTACCCTTCTTCTCGTGACAACACTTATAAATATGTATCAGAAGCACAAGGAAGAAAAATCTGTACCTGTCAGGTATTACATTTTTCTTGCACTTGAATGCTTATTAATATGTAATCTACGAAATGATGGTAAATACATTGCTCTTTTAACTCTTATAGGATTATTCTTTGCAGCATCAAAGAAAAAAAGGCCTGTATATGCATCCTTTATTGGTTTCGTAGTTATCTTTTCGATTCTTTACAGTCATTTGCTCCTGCCTGTGCTTGATATAAAAGAAGGAAGCATCCGAGAAGCCCTTTCTGTTCCTCTTCAGCAGACGGCCCTTTATATCAGAGAATACCCCGAGGATCTGGACGAAGAAGATATAGAAACTCTTAACAGCGTTTTTACCTGTAGTCTGTCAAAGGTCGGAAAGAGATACCTGCCTGACATATCTGATCCTGTTAAGAATAAATTTGTATATTCACCTACTAACGAGCAGCTCAGAGCCTACTTTAAAGTCTGGTGGAAAGGACTTATCAGGCACCCAAAGCTATACGTCACAGCCTATATACAGAACTACTATGGATATGTATATCCTCTTAAAACAGGAAGTGAACGCGGTTTTTATTCCTTTGCCGTATCAGAGGAAAATATGTATAATTTCGATTTTCATCATAATGACGGCACTGAAAGTCTTCGCTCATTTATTCCATGGCTGGTTGATATTATCTGCCACATACCGGTCATATCCTTGCTTTACTGTCCGGGAATGTACGTCTGGGTACTTCTTCTCTACATCATGTACTGTATACTAAAAAGAAATGGGCCAGCTATCATCCCTGTACTTCCTCTCCTGGGTATTTTCCTGATAGCCTGTCTGTCGCCGGTAAACTGCCGCATCAGATATGTACTGTCCCTCATCTTCTGTCTGCCGGCTATTCTGGCCATTTGGGAAAATGTCGCAAAGAAAAGGGCATATTAAAAGAAATCTTTCGTATGAATACATCAAAAAAGAGTCAAATGGAAGTTGTTTTATATCACCTCAACCATTTGACTCATTTTAATCTGTAACTTAATTAATCCTGAAAGAAGTAACCTACTCCCCACTTGGTGTGGATATACTCAGGATCTGCAGGTCTCGTTTCAATTTTTTCACGAAGTCTTCTGACATGAACATCCACGGTTCTTGCATCACCAGGATAGGTAGCTCCCCATATCTCATTAAGAAGCTCATCTCTTGAATAAACCCTGTTAGGATTTGATACAAGCAACATAACCAGATCAAATTCCTTAGCAGTAAGACTGACCTCATGGCCTTTGATAAATACTCTTCTTGAATCGATTTCTATCTTAAGACCTTTCTTCTCGATGATATTGGATACATTTGTCCTTACATCATCATTCTTATTATTTCTTCTGAGTATAGCTTTTATTCTCGCCTTTACTTCAAGGATATTGAAAGGCTTTGTTACATAATCATCTGCGCCATACTCAAGTCCCATGATCTTATCCATGTCTTCGCCTTTAGCTGTCAGCATGATTATCGGAACATCTGAAAACTCTCTTATCATCTGACACACTTCAAGTCCCGACAACTTCGGAAGCATGATATCCAGAAGAATAATATCGTAAGAATTAGCTCTGGCTTTTTCTACCGCCTCTTCTCCATCAAAGGCTGTATCAACTTCCATATCATCCTGTTCCAGAGAAAACTTAAGCCCCTTTACTATCAATTTCTCATCATCTACAACAAGAACCCTTTTCATGCTTCACTTCACCTCACTGGTATATCTGTCTCTATACTATCTGATATCAATCCTGTCTTTTAGTCTGCTAAATGTAGCCGCTCCAATTCCACTTACATTTTGTATGTCTTCTATAGATCCGAAGCCGCCCTCAGTCTCCCGGTAACTTAGGATATCCTCAGCTTTCGACTCCCCTATCCCCGGAAGAGTCATCAGCTCCTCTTTTCCGGCTGAATTGATATTTACCTTGCTTCTTTCATCTGATGAATAGCCTCCCGAACCGGTCGCTCCTGATTCCGAAGAAACATCCGTGCCTTTTCCGCCAGCATTTCCATTTTCTCCAGATACTCCTGCCGGTGCTCCATCATTTACTTCCTGTACTGTAGGAAAATATATCCGCTCACCGTCATACAGACCTTCAGCCAGATTTACATATCCCCGGTATGCATCCTCTGAATAACCACCTGACATCTCGAGAGCATCCTTAATCCTGGAATCTCCGGGAAGTTCATAAACTCCCTCATTCATAACAGCACCACAGACATATACATAGACTGTTTCCGGTTTTTCATCCGATTTCGTCCCAGAATCATCCTGGGCTTTAACCGCTTCGTCATCCGGATCTATATCTGCTCCATCATCCGGAGTTCCATGGGACTCACCATCTGATCTATCATTTGGATCTTTGCTTAAATCCCCTGAATCCGTAACTGATTTTCTGTCAGAAGCTTTTTCAGAATCCATTTCAGCACTCTCGCCAGTCTCTTTAAAGGTTTCGATGCTCATTTCCCGGCTTCCACAGCCAGAAGCAAGTGCAGCCATACATCCCAGAAATAATAGCACAAAAATCAATCGGAACTGCTTCATCAAATTATTTAATTTTCTTTTCTGCATTTATCCTCCCTTTCGGGACATCCGCAGAAACACGAAATACTAGTGCGTCAGTATTAAATACTTCAGCACTAGTACATTTTAACATAAAACCTAAATATATAAAAGACCTAGCTTAATCCTCTTTTCTGATAGCTGTACCGATACCAGTATCAGTATAGAACTCAAGAAGCAGGCAGTGTTCAAGACGTCCGTCCAGGATATGGACACGTGATACACCATTATTCATTGCATCTATACAGTTCTGGAGTTTAGGAAGCATTCCTCCTCCAACTACGCCCTTATCTATAAGAGACTGAGCCTCGTCGATAGTCATTTCAGATATAAGAGTCTTTTTATCCGTCGGATCAGTGAACACACCCTCGATATCAGTAAGGAATACCAGCTTTTCAGCCTTTATGGAGGTTGCTACAGCACAGGCACAGTCATCTGCATTAATATTGTAATCATGTTCATCCTCTAAACCCATTCCGATTGGGGCAACTACAGGTATAAAGTCTGCATCCAGCAGAGAATCTATAACAGAACTGTCTGTCTGTACTACCTCACCAACATAACCTATATCTTTTCCATCTGAAAGCTTCTTCTGAACCTTGAGAAGTCCGGCATCTTTACCGCTGATTCCGACTGCTTTCAGACCCACCTTAGACATAAGACCTACAAGGCTTCTGTTAACATTGTTAAGAACCATCTCGGCAACCTCGAGAGTCGGCTCATCCGTTACTCTGAGTCCATTCTGGAAATGTGTCTCCATACCAAGTTTGTCGATCCACTTGCTTATCTCCTTGCCGCCACCATGAACGATAATCGGCTTGAATCCTACGAGCTTAAGCAGAGCCACGTCCCTGATAACGTTATACTTCAGATTTTCATCCAGCATGGCAGACCCGCCGTACTTGACCACTATCTTTTTACCATTAAACTTCTGTATGTAAGGAAGCGCCTCGATCAGAGTCTGGGCTTTCTTCATTACCTCATCTATATCATCATTTTTAGTCATCATAATCTCCTCTCCTTTTATCGGATAACAATGAAATATAACTATGATCTGTAATCTGCATTTATTGTTACATATTCATGAGTCAGATCACAGCCCCAGGCCTCAGCCTCATATTCTCCTGCGTGAATATCGCAGAGAGCTGTTATCTCATCTGGCGTCAGAATCTCAAACGCTTCTTCCTCTGAAAACTCAGGAAGTTTTCCCTGATCGATAAGCTTGATCGATCCAGCCTTGCTCATCATGGTAATATCTGTCTTCTCCGGATCAAATTCAGCACCTGAATAACCCATGGCACAGAAAATACGTCCGCAGTTTGCATCTCTTCCGTAGATGGCAGCCTTTGACAGATTTGAGGTAATGATTGCTTTAGCCAGAGTTTTCGCTGTCTTATAATCAGGCGCACCCACAACCTTTGCAGTAAAGAGACGGCTCGCACCCTCTCCATCCTTTGCCATACTCATGGCCAGATGTCTGCATACCTTATAAAGTGCCTCATAGAGCTCCTGATAATCTGCATTATCACTCAGACCGCTGATGTCGGTATCTCCGCTTTCATCAATATCCTCAAGACTGATTCCCAGAGACTCCGCTGTTACCTGCTCATTTCTGGCCATACCGTCTGACAGCCAGACAAATGTATCATTAGTTGAAGTATCTCCATCCACTGACACCATATTGAAAGTTCTCTCAACAACGGCTCTCAGAAGCTTCTGAGCCAGCTGTCTTTCAATAGATATATCTGAAAGCATAAAGCCCAGCATGGTTCCCATATTCGGATGTATCATTCCTGAACCCTTGCACATGGCACCGATATGACAAGTCTTTCCACCAATTTCAAATTCAACAGCAAATTCCTTCGGAACAGTATCCGTGGTCATTATGGCTTTTGCAGCTTCATTAGCTTCCATATATGCATTTGCCTTATTTCCTGTGAAATACTCTCTTAAAACAGCTGTATCTGTATAAGGAACTCCAACCAGCTTTCCTGAAAGTTCTTTGATTCCTTTTGTTATTTTATCTATCGGAAGCTGAGGACCTATAACACCTGTAGACGCTGTAAGTACCTCCCATGGTTCTATTTCCAATGCCGACGCCACAGCCTCTGCCTCCTTTCGGCAGTTCACAAGGCCTTCCTCACCAGTAGCAGCATTTGCTATTCCGGTATTTACAACTATGGCTCTGGCTATTCCTCTTTCCACAACCTTCATGTCCCATTTAACTGGCGCAGCCTTTACCTTATTTCTTGTAAATGTACCAACAACCGTTGCAGGCACGTCACATTTTATGAGTGTCAGATCACGGTTATTTCCTGATGCTTTTATTCCAACGCGCATACTGGCCACACTATAACCCTTTGCGGCAAGTATTCCTCCTTCTATTATCTTTACCATATCCTTACCCTTTCATACTAAAACGGAAGTTCTTCCTAATCACCATGGAATCACAGCTGCAGTCCCTTTGTTTCGTCACAGCCCATTACTATGTTCATACACTGGATTGCAGCTCCCGAAGCACCCTTGCCAAGATTATCAAATCGACTGGCCACTACGATACGTTCTTCATTTCCAGTTACAAATATTTCCATGCCGTCCCATCCTGCACAGGCATCAGAGAAAAGTGCTCCTCCCTCAGATACATCTATGCCAAACGGCATTACCTTGATGAATGCTTCACCCTTATAATAGTCCGCCAGATAATCCCTGATTTCCTCCGGTGTTTTTTTCTGAGCTAACAGGTCAGTATATAACGGTACCTGTACTATCATACCACTATTATAATTTGTTGTCATGGGGCAGAAAAGAGGTTCTCTTTTCAGTCCCGTTATTATCTTCATTTCCTTTAAGTGTTTGTGAGACTGTCCCCAGGCATACATTCTGGCAGAATCAAATTTACCATCTCTGCCTTCTTCCTCGTAGCTGGCTATAAGCTTCTTACCACCGCCGCTATATCCGGAAACTGCAAATATCGATACAGGATAATCCTCTCCAAGGATACCACCTTTTACCAAAGGATAAGCCAGTCCTATAAAACCACTGGCATAGCATCCCGGCACTGCTATACGCTTACCGTTTGCAACAGCCTTTCTATGATCCTCTGAAAGTTCAGGAAAACCATATGCCCAGCCCGGCTCAGTTCTATGGGCTGTGGACGCATCTATTATTACTGTATCCGGATTATCACATAAAGCTACCGCCTCTATAGCCGCTGCATCAGGCAGACATAAGAATGTAATATCAGATGCATTAATAAATTTCTTTATCTCTTCGGGGTCCTTACGCTTGTCACTGTCTATCTTTAACAGTTCTATATCATCTCTTATCTGAAAGCGCTCAAAGATTCTGAGACCCGTGGTCCCTTCACTACCGTCAATAAAAACTTTTTTCATAAAACATTTCCTCCTTTGCACGCTTCTTATAATTTTGACCATGTACACTTCCCTAGAATACTCCACCCAAAAGAATAATACAACCCCTTTTTTAGGGTTTTATGCAAGTTTTATTGCATATTTTACCCATTTTATGCATATTATGCATATTTTTTACAAAACGAGCACATATTAATGAATATTCATTGAATATTTGTAAATTTTACTGACATTTTTTCCTGAGCTAATAAAACCTATAACAATAAACCCCACCAAACAGAAAAAGTGTGTCAAAAGAATTAACCTTTGACACACTTTTATATATATAGGATTTCTTTGTGAAAAAATTTCTATCTTAGAAGAAGATGTGATCTCCTATCTGAACATAGCTGCCTGACAGTGTTGATGGATCCAGATACCAGGTAGGTCTGAATGATAACATTCCTGGTACATTGTTTGCTCCATTTAATGCATCCTGTGCAGCCTGAAGTGATGTAGCAGAACCTCCGGTTGAAAGTGCATTCTGGAATGTACTTGTATAAACCGTTGAGAACTGGTTAGGTGCATAGATAACATCTGAAACTGTGCTTCCCCACTTACCACTTGCTACTCTGTTCATAATTACACTAGCTACAGCAAGCTGTCCTTCATAGGACTGATTTCCAGCCTCTGCAAATACAACTGCAGCTATAAGATATAAATCACTTGATGAAGCCTGTACAGGAGCCTCTGTTGTAGCTTCTGTAGTTGCCTCTGTAGTAACCTCAGTAGTTGCTTCTGTGGTAGCCTCTGTAGGAGCCTCCGTAGGAGCTTCTGTAACCTGAGCTGTGGTTGCTTCTGTAGTAATCTCAGCATCAGCAACGATTATTGTCTGAACTGTAGTTGCTTCTGTTGTTACTTCTTCAGCCTCAGTTACTGCCTCAGCTATTATTTCCTCAACACCGATAGTATCTCTGAATGTCTTGCCTTCATCAGCAGCCTTTTCAGCTATCTCTGTTGCTTCATTACCTACTATTATATACTCAGACTTTACATAGCCTTCGCTGTCGTCTGATTTAACGATTGTCCAGTCACCGTCTGTTCCGATAACCTCACCTGAATCTCCAGTATTAAGAACCTTGAGAATGTTTCCTTCCTCTGAAGCCTCAGCACGAAGGTTAAGTCCCTCTGTAGCTACTATATACTTACCTGTCATGTCTGTCTCAGTCTTTGTCAGGTTGTTTGTATCATTCGCAGCTGTAAGAACAAGTCCGTCATCAAATCTGGCATACAGCTCTTCAACAGAAGCACTGTCGATCATGCTGCTGTCGCCCATCTCTATGCTGTATACCTCTACAGCCTCTGACTTGATTTCCATTGTCTCAGGTGCTTCAGTCTCTATAACTACCGGATCAGCAACTTTTGCTTTAACTCCATCCTTGATAACATCTGCTGCAAAAACCGCTCCGGCGCCTACTGAAAGGACCGTCATAACACATAATGTATTTCTTACAAAATATCTTCCAGAGAAAATATTTTCTCTCAGATAATTCTTAACATTTTCAATTTTTATTTCTGTTCTACGATTCATCTTTTTAAAGCCCCATTTAGTTAAAAAGCACAATATATATGATATTTTTAACTAAATATTACAATTCTTTGATATTATGTAAACAAATATTACATATTTCTTAAAATTGTTACATATTTGTTACACGGTTATAGTACCACTATGTAACAAATATGTCAAGCTTTTTAATATTATATGACATCATTTTAATATTTATTCTATAGATTCGTAATAAAGGTCAATTCCGTTTGCAATTCCCTGTGCCATCTGTTTCCGATACTCATCTGTATTAAGACTTCTGTCATCCAGTTCATTTGACAAAAATCCTACATTTATAACAGTAGCAGG
>CACZOE010000226.1 GCA_902782695.1 uncultured Lachnospiraceae bacterium
AAGGTCTTGGTTATGGCCATGAAGAAGGCCGCTCCCGCTCCCTTATCAGACACATCTGCAATCAGAATAACCAGGTGGATATCATCCAGCATATAGAAATCATAAAAGTCTCCACCAACCTCTTTAGCCGGTGTCATGGTAGCATAGAGATTAAAGCCCTGAACCTCCTGGAGAACATCATCCTTATTCGGAAGCATTCCCAGCTGAATCTTTGAAGCAAGCTCCAGATCTGCTCCGATTCTTTCCTTCTCAGCGGCAATGGCAACATTTTCCTTAATGTATTTTCTGACATCCACATTCATCTGAGCAAAGGACTTCGACAGTTCCTCCAGCTCGTCACCGGTATGGATTCCTGTCATAACCGCCTCATCATTATCGAGATTTTCAATCATATTTCTGGTTTCATTATTCAGCCTGCTTATAGGCTTGATAAGGATATCATTGAAATATACATAGAGTATTCTTCCTATACAGGCAGAAATAATAATTATTCCAATAAGTGCCAGAAAAACACTTTGCAGAATAGATTTGAAAGCTATAGGAAATGACAGGTCAATATCTATAAGAGCCACCGGCTCTCCATCACTTCCAAATATAGGATAGAATCCCGCCAGAATAGTATCACCGTTATAAGTGTACTTGGATACCTTTTCTACAGGATCCTTACGAAATGTCTGATCCCTGGTAGCCTTACCATTTTCCATATATTCTTCATGCTTATTCAGCCACTGCCTGGAATCTTCTCCATCTGAAGACATCCACACATAAACCAGATCATCTTCATAAGGTACGAAAACACAGAAGGTTATTATATCTGTTCCCTTACGAGTAGAATCAAGATAATGCAGTATTTCATCATAATAGGCATCCGTTTCACCGGTATCAATATATTTCTGTATCTGATCACCATCTATAAAATCAACAGCGCTCTTCAGATATTTATATACTGCATCTGTGTATTCGGACATCTGATATCTGTAGAGACCATAGCCGATCATAACACCGATATATATAATAAGCAGAATCTCGAAAAGGAAGAATCCTCTTATAATTTTTTCACGAAGTCCTCTATTTTTCATTACTAATCCTTACTTAAACATGAAGAAGATTTATTTATACGTAAATCCCAACATGGTAATATCATCGAACTGTGGTTCTCCGTCCGCAAATCTGTCAACCTCTTCCCTCATTATTTTTATGAGAGTCTGATTGTCAGCATCTTTGTTATCATTCAGAACCTGAAGCATCCTCTGGGTTCCGAAACGCTCTGAATCATGACGTTTAGCCTCTACCAGACCATCCGTATAAAGGAATATCCTGTTTCCAGGTTTCATATCAAAGCTATACTGAGGGTATGGCATTCCTGGAAGAAATGCAACAGGCGGACCATGGAGTGTTTTTTCGACTGTAAATCCTCCAGTCTCTTTAAGAATGGCCGGATAGTCATGTCCCGCATTGCATACATCAACATGACCAGTACTAAGGTCTATAATTCCCAGCCAGACTGTTACGAACATACCGAATTCATTTGTCTTCGTTATTCTATCATCAACATATTGAATGATCTCGGAAGGCGTCCCCCCCAGCTCCGCTCTTGATTTTATCAGCACCTTGGATATCATCATGAAGAATGATGCTCCGAGCCCCTTATCAGAAACATCTGCCACAAGTATAGCCAGGTGATCTTCATCTATCATGAAGTAGTCATAGAAGTCTCCTCCCACTTCCTGGGCAGGTGTCATGGAAGCAAATACTTCATAATTCTTTTTCCCCTGAAGATTTTCAGGATTTTTCGGAAGGATTCCCTCCTGTATCTGGGAAGCAATTCCTAAAGCACCCTGTGTGGTAGCAATGCTTCTCTCTCTCTTACTAACAAGAACTACATAATTAAGCACTATCGCGATCATTGAAGCAGTATGCTTCGTAGACATACCAAATTTAAAATATGATAATGTTTCTGCCATAAGCGGAAGCACAAGAAATGTTCCAACAAGACTCTTCTCTCTCCAGCTGGATTTTGATCTTATTATAAGGTCTAAAATAGCTGGAATGATGATCAGATAAAACCAGTTCCTGTACATATAAAAAGATTCTCGCCTATACACACCAAGTGCATCAACGCTGAAATATATAGGATAAACTGCATTTAAAAAACATATTAGTGCTGCAGGAAAATACGCTATTATAAAAATCTTCGTTGAAACCCTTACCAGCTTTGTTTTTACATCAAGCATTCGGCAGGCATATATCCAGAACATAAGTCCCATGGTATATGTATTTACATACAGAAGTACATTGGATATAACATTAGCCGTTCTGGACTCCGCTATTCCCTGAACCAGCCAGGACCATTCATCCAGAAACAGATTTAGTGCTGAGGTAACTATAAGTGCTGAAAAAACATCTGTCTCAAAGCCAAAGGATTCTTTATTGTGCATGCAGCTATAATAAACAACTGCACAGATAGCTATTCCAAAAACCTCCATTCCACAGCTGAATTCCCAGGAAAGCTCCATTCCGTCTTCGCCTCTGAAAAGCTGCAGGAGGAGTGCCGTGAAAAATAGACAACACACGAAGAAGAAGCCCATACGGACACTGATATAACTGTATTTATTCATTAGTTTATATATCTTTTTGCCCAAATCAGACTACCTTCCTTTATAAGTAAAACTAAGCATTGTCATATCATCAAATTGTGGTTCACCATTTACAAAATTTGTCACTTCTTTTTTCATATCATTTATAAGCTGTTCATCGTTTTTAGCATTACTGAAATTAAGCACATGAAGCATTCTGTCAACGCCAAACCTTTCATCATCTGCTCGTTTGGCCTCCACCAGTCCGTCAGTATATAGGAATATACTCTCTCCGGGCTTTAAATCGAAGCTGATACCCGGGAACTTCATCCCCGGCATAAATGCTATCGGTGGTCCATGAACAGTCTTCTCAACTTTATATCCTTCAGATATATGTGCGATAGCCGGATAATCATGTCCGGCATTACAAGCCTCCACATGTCCAGTTCTTAGATCAATGATTCCAAGCCAGAGGGTAACGAACATTCCGGCTTCGTTTTCGGCTGATATACGCTCGTCCGCATAGGCTATTATTTCCGAAGGTGTACCACCCATCTGAATACGTGTTCTCATAAATACCTTCGATACCGTCATGAAAAGCGCTGCCGGGATTCCCTTATCCGAAACATCCGCAATAAGTATCGCAAGGTGATCATCATCAATAAGAAAGAAATCATAAAAGTCTCCACCAACAGTAAGTGCCGGTGTCATGGAGGCAGCTATATCAAAATCATCCCTGTCCGGAAAGGCATCCTTTGACTCAGGAAGCATTCCCATCTGTATTTTAGAGGCTATTGCCAGACCATTCTGGGTGACAAGGAATTTCTTTTCTCTGTTAGAAATAATTACGCAGTAATTCAGAAGTATTGAGAGCATGAAACAAACCGGAGCAGTAGATATTCCGAAATGGAAAAAGGTAATTATCTCACCCCCAAGAGGGAATATGAAAAAGGTTGATGCAATGACTCTTTCTCTCCAGGGTATTTTTGTTTTGATTATGTGATAAGCAGCGACAGGAATAACTATAATGAAGTACAGAAGATGAACCGGATATAATAATCCCCTCTGATACATTCCCGAACTGTCAACTGTAAAATAAATCGGAACAAAAATATTTGCCAATGAAGATATTGTCATTGGGAACCAGAATATAACCAGAAAACGGGTAGTAAGATATGCCACCTTTGTCTTAATCTTAAATGCATTTACTATATAACTCCAGAACATCAGCTCCATTGTAAAGCTGTTAACATATAGAAGCGCATTTGTCACACGATTTGCAACAGCAAATTCAGAAAGTCCCTGAACCAGCCAGGCAACTTCATCCCAAAAAAGTCCCAGAGAACTGGTAACGATAAGCAACGCAAATACTGCCCTGACATTCGTACCGGTTTCCTTATTATGAAGGAATCCCAAAAAGACGGCCGCGTTTATGGCAAGGCCCAGAACTTCTATTCCGGTACTGATGGCCCAGGCAGATTCCATGCCACTAAAGCCCCGGATCAGCTGAAACGCCATTCCGAGGACTGTAAGAGCAGCACAAATGTAAAAGCCAACATTAACTGCCAGATCCTTTTTTATTACAAAATTCAGTTTGGAATCAAAGTTCATATCATTTCCTTAAGCATTAATACAATAATGCAATTCTATACAGCTTTTTTTAAATAAGTCTATATAACCGTACTTATAATTATATCATTATACCTTTATTCATTCCAATTGTTTAAATATTTTCATTAAGGAAAAAGCACTATCCATATTATAACTATACAATACAGATAGTGCTTAATTTTTTAGGATATATATCTTAATATTCAGGTACGATTATATTGACACCAGGCATATAGCTAACCCCATTTATATCATCCTGGTAGAATGACGAGGTCTTCTCAACCTTAATACTAGGACTTGCTCCACCTAAACCAATGACTCCGATATTTGACCTTGGAACAGTGCCATTCTGCATAAGATACAAGAAAACCTGATTATCTGCATCTTTTTTTGTTGCATTTTTAACTAATAATCTTTCCTGAGAACCCTCTCTATAGGTTATCCTATATTCCCAATCATCTCTTAGATTATCCGGCGTAAGATTGGCAAAATTAGCAATACTTTCAAAGTTTGAGAACATATTTCCATCCGCTGATTTTCTTTCAATACTCGTAACAAGAGATGCATATACAACACTCAAAAGATCATTATACTGACTTGCTGATATCATTTTCGTGCAACTGCTGGAAAACGTTTTTCCTGATTTCTTGGGTGGACTTTCATATATAAAAGCCATATCATCTGTACGAATCATTCCCGGCACCAGAACACCATTCTTTCTATTTTCTATCTTACTTCCTCTATCAAGAGCCGCACATGTAAAGAACAATGAGCCATAATTGATTACTGAAGCTCCTGTTGTCAGCTTAATAGTCTGAGTTGCAGAATCCTTTATCGCATAGACTGTAGCCCCCTCCATAATTATGATACTTCCGTTATCACATTCTATGGTGCCCTCTGATTCAGCAGTATATGGAGATATAGTTCCACCCTTCTTGATTACAAGGGTTCCACCGTTCTTAACTACTATTTTTCCATTATTGATGAAGTTACACTCTATAGCTACAACTCCACCATCAACAGTAAGTGTTCTTCCCTTTGGAAGCATTAC
>CACZOE010000227.1 GCA_902782695.1 uncultured Lachnospiraceae bacterium
AAATAACTAAAGGAGGTATAGTGAAATGCCGAATATGAGAATGGATAAGAATCCTATGCCTTCACAGGATCCTAATGTAAGAAATAAAAACTTTGACGAGGTTGCTCTTGGATATACTGAGGAGCAGGCTATAGATGAGGCTGAGAGATGTCTCAATTGTAAGAATCATCCTTGTATGGATGGCTGTCCTGTACAGATATCTATCCCTGAATTTATTCAGAAGATAGTTGAGAAGGATTTTGAGGGAGCTTATCAGGTAATCAACCGTTCAAGTTCACTTCCTGCTGTCTGCGGACGTGTGTGTCCTCAGGAGAGACAGTGTGAGTCAAAGTGTGTAAGAGGAATCAAGGGAGAGCCTGTAGGAATCGGACGCCTTGAGAGATTTGTAGCTGACTGGCACAATCAGAATGTGACAGAAGCACCTGCAAAGCCTGAGCCAAATGGTCATAAGGCTGCAGTTATAGGCTGTGGACCATCTGGTCTTGCCTGTGCATCAGACCTTGCAAAGAAGGGTTATGATGTAACTATTTACGAAGCACTTCATACACCGGGCGGAGTTCTGGCATACGGAATTCCTGAGTTCAGACTTCCAAAGGCTATCGTTCAGAAGGAAGTAGACGGACTGAAGGCTCTTGGTGTAAAGATAGAGACAAATGTAGTTATTGGAAAATCCATTACTGTTGATGAGCTTTTTGATGAGTTCGGCTATGAGTCTGTATTCATCGGTTCAGGTGCCGGTCTTCCTAGATTTATGAACATTCCGGGTGAGAACCTGAACGGAGTTTATTCAGCTAATGAATTCCTTACAAGAATCAACCTTATGAAAGCATTTAAGGATGGCTCATCTACACCTATCGAGCATCCTAAGAAGGCTGTCATTGTTGGTGGTGGAAATGTTGCTATGGACGCAGCTCGTTCAGCTAAGCGTCTTGGCGCTGAAGTAACCATTGTTTACAGACGTTCCATGGAAGAGCTTCCTGCAAGAAAGGAAGAAGTGGAGCACGCTATAGAAGAGGGTATCATCTTCAAGCTTCTCAATAATCCTATCGAGGTTGTTGGTGAAGAAGGAAGAGTAAAGGCTATCCGCTGCCAGGAGATGGAGCTTTCAGAGCCGGATGAGTCAGGAAGAAGAAGCCCTGTTCCTATTGAGGGCAAGATCAATGAGATAGAAGCTGACTGCTTCATAGTATCTATCGGTACATCTCCAAATCCTCTTATCAAGAGTACTACAGAAGGTCTTGATACAAACAAGAGAGGCTGTCTTGTGGCTGATGAGAGTGGAGCTACCAGCCGCGAGGGAGTATTCGCAGGTGGTGATGCAGTTACCGGAGCAGCAACTGTTATCCTTGCAATGGGTGCCGGAAAGAAGGCGGCCGCAGCCATGGACGAATATATGATGAACAGATAGTTACTTAATACAAACTGGTGAACGAGTGCGGACTCAAGAGTGTGTATGCAGTCGTACCGTGAATAGTTAAATATCTGTTTTTTATGCAGTATGTTTGTGATATTTGAATAAGGTTGTTATATTTGCACAAATAAATTTATTATTTTTCACAAATGAAATTTAACAGATTAGATGATATAATAACTTTTACTGTTAAATTTTTACGCTATTTAATAAGCGTCATTTTAGGAGGTTAAAAAATGGACACTAAAAATGTAACTAAAGTTAAAAGTAGTCTCGTAAAAATCGCAACTACTTTAGTATTATTTGTCGCTTTCTTCGCATTTGGTGGAATTAAGGCTGATGCAAAGGTTATCCAGACAGCAGAAGGTGATGGTTCTGCTACAATTTCATGGGATGATGATACTAAATCAGATTATTCCATAGGTTATGCAAAAATAACTGATGAACCTAATGGTTCTTCAAATGCCAGTGCTGCAGCAAAGGCTATGGCTGAAGCAAGAACTGTTGTAGTTCCTGCTGGTACTAAGTCATATACAATCGCTGGACTTGAGAATAATTCTCAGTACTATGTATATGTTCAGTATACATATGGTTCAAAAACTCTTACACCTGGTACTTCATCAAATTCATATGTTTATACAGCTATGACAGGAGTTACAGGTCTTAACCAGGAGAAATGGTGGAAGTATATCAAGAAGGTTGATGTAACATGGGACAAGATTCCTGGTAATGTATCTTATGAAGTAATGTTCATGAATGCTTCAGGAAGCAAGGTTATCGACAGCAAGACAGTTACTTACAATTCTTATTCACATGATATAAACAACAACCAGATCTATACAGTAAAGGTTAGAGCTACACGTACTCCTAACTCTTCATTCAGCACATGTCCTGCAACTTCTACAGAATGGACACCAGTTGCTTACCTTTTCACACAGCCTACAGTTACATCACTTAAGGTTAGTGGTGGTAAGATGAACATCAAGTGGGGCAAGATTAAGGGTGCTACAAGCTACACAGTATATGCTTCAACAAAGAAGAATGGTGGTTACAAGAAGGTTGGAACAGTTAAGGGTAAGAAGAACAGCCTTACTGTTAAGAAGCTTAAGGGCAAGAAGTTTAAGTCATCAAAGAAATATTATTTCTATATCGTAGCTAACAAGAAGGTTGGTGGAATCAAGTACACAAGTGGTGCTAACTACACATATGAAACAAAGAACGGAAGCTTCAGAGAGACTTATTCACACTAATCTATACTTCTTTAAGAATTAATGGAGAAGAAGAATGAAAAAAGAAATTAGTTTAAAGAAAATACTCAGTGTGATAATTGCAGTAGCATTTATCTTTACGCTGCTGTATGTCCCTTCATTTAATGCAGATGCTGCAACAGGAACTGTTACAAACCTCAGATGGGTAAAGACTACAAAGAAAAAGTCTACATATACAGTATCCTGGACCTGGGATCCATTTCCGGGAGCAACAGGCTACAGAGTAGTAGCTGTTGATACAAATAACAATGTACTTGCTGATACAATCATTGCAGAGAATACATTTTCTGTTCAGACAAAAACAAAGTCTCAGAAGATTGCATTTGGTGTATATGTAGTTGATGCACTTGGAGTTTCATCAGAGTTCGCAGCTGTTTATGGTGCTACAGCTCCGGTTGCTCCAAATTCAATAGTAGTCTGGGGATGGAAGCAGGGTACTGCATCTGTTAACCTCAGATGGTATGGTCTGAATAAAACCTCTGGTTATGTACCAACAGGTTATGAGATCAAAACAACAACACTTGATGGAAAGAACAAGAAGGTTTACAAGATGAAGTCCAACTGCTCATATGATGCTAGTCTGGATGATGCTCTTCTTGAAGATTTCACAAAGAACATCAAGGGCTGCAAGAATGCAGGTTTCAAAGTATCTATTCGTAGCTACTTAACAGGTCCTGATGGAAAGAAGATGTACAGTGACTGGAGCAAAGAAAAAGCATTTGTTCCTGCTGCACAGATCACAAAGGCTGTCAGAACAACAGGTGGTGGAAAGGCATACTGGAAGCCAATCAAGAACGCAACAGGATATACTATCTATAAGAGAAATACAGCTACCGAGAGATTTATCAAGGTTAAGTCAGTAGGTGCAGGCACTACATCAGTTACTCTTCCTACCAGCTGTTTCTACGATGGAATAGTTATCACAGCTAATGTAAAGGTTAAGGGTAAGACCTATAAATCAACTTACATGAAGCAGTTCAATAAGTACTATAATTATTACTATTAAACCGGCTGTTGATGTTTTTCTTTATTAAATAAATAAGTTATGTTAGAATAGGTAACGGTTTTTTTGAACCGTTACCTTTTTCTATTAAATACAGAGGGTATATATGGCTGATACTGTTGAAAATAAAAAAAGCGGAGTAATGAAAGCTGCTGGAATACTTGTTATAGCAAATTTCCTATCCAGCGTGCTGGGCTTTGTTCGTAATATCATAATGACCAGTGTATTCAATCTGGGTGCACAGACGGATGCTTATACAGGTGCATTTGTGATTCCGGATTTTATTTATACAGTTCTTGTAGGCGGAGGTCTTTCGGCTGCATTTATTCCTGTCTTCAGTGGATATATAGCAGAGAAAAAATATGAAGACGGATATAAAATGGCCAGCTCCATTTTAAATATTGTAGCTATTGCGGCTGCAATCTTTTGCGTGTTTGGTGAACTGTTTGCACCACAGCTTCTTCCCGTGGTTCTGGATTTTTCAAATTGGGAGCCGGAAACAGTACAGCTCTGTATTACACTTACCAGAATAATGTTCTTCCAGTGCTTTTTCATGTGTCTTACTGGAATCTGCATGGGAATACTTCAGTCTTATAAGGATTTTGCGCCACCTTCCATTGGAGCGGTGCTATACAACATTACTATAATCGGTGTAGGAGTTCTTCTGCTCACACTTGGAACCGGAATTGCAGGCTTCTGTGTCGGTGTTGTTCTTGGCTCCATAGTA
Organism: uncultured Lachnospiraceae bacterium; assembly: GCA_902782695.1. GTDB lineage: Bacteria > Bacillota > Clostridia > Lachnospirales > Lachnospiraceae > Eubacterium_Q. The sequence goes on from CACZOE010000227.1 coordinate 4,410, forward strand.
AATCTGACCGTTCAGATAATCCCAATTAAAAAACATGGTTTTCAGTATAAAAAGATGATCGACATGGATCATGAAGGAGTGAAACAGTTCTTCAGACTTGTGGGTCCTGTATTTATCGGAATTGCAGTTACTCAGCTGAACATGATAGTAAATAAGAAATTTGCATCATCCCTGGAGACGGGTATTCTGTCCAGTATCACTCATGCACAGCAGCTGATGCAGCTTCCTATTAATATATTTGCTTATGCTATAGCTATGTCCATTTTTCCTACCATGGTTGAACATTTTGCAAAAAATGATATGGAAAGCTATAAGAAGGATCTGTCCCTGGGAGTGCGAAATGTTGCATTTATCATCCTGCCTTGTACTGTAGGACTTATCGCTATCCGGGTGCCTCTGATCAGAGCACTGTATTATCAGGGTAATTTTTCTTATGAAAATATATACATTCTGGCATCCCTCATGGCTTTTTATGTCATAGGAATGATTGGCTATTCAGTGAGACAGGTTATCCTTCAGGGCTTTTATGCTATAAAGGAGACCAAGACACCGGTTTCTATAAATATATTTATCCTGTGTCTTAACATGATACTGACAGCTACCTTTGTAAAGTTCTGGGGAGCAAAGGGAATAGCCATAGCCTATTCAACAGCAGGTATCTGCAGCATGCTTACCCAGACGTTTTTCCTGAAACGTCGTATCGGAAGCATAAGGGGTACAGAGATAAAGAACTCAGTAATAAAATGTCTTATCTGCTGTGCGGTAATGTTTGTAACGACGAATATAGGTATATGGGTTTTTGAAACCTTCATATCAATAGATAGAAAGCTGAATCAGTTTATAGAACTGCTGCTTCTGCTGGTTATTGGAGGCGGTACCTATTTCGTTATGGCGTACATTTTAAAAATGCAGGAACTGACTTCCATACTTGCAGTAGTAAAGAGAAAGTTCCTCGGTAAATAAAAATTCCAGCCCGGTTCATATAGAATCGGGTCTTTTTGTTATCTTTTTGTGATGTCCCTTGAAAATATAAATATTTGGTGTTATTCTACTAAATGGTTTAGTATGTAAATTCAGGGCACTGGGTAGATTTTCAGGCTGCCTTTAGAATGCAGCATATGAAGAAAAGGAAAACATATGTATAAAGATTTAGATAACCTTATAATGTATCGTGAACTGGGCAGTGACTGCATTCTCAGGAATCTGGCAGATGCGTTTCGTGCGTTTGATGAGAAGAGCTGTTCGATGCAGGAACTGACTGGACGTATATATAGAGAAATAAGAAGACTCTTAAGTCTTGGAACAGATTTTGGTTTTGATAAGAACCTGTGGCATGACTATATAGCATATATTCTTGTTACAAATGAGAATCCCTTTACCCTTACAGCTGAATGTACTGAGCTGGAGGAGGGAAGCGTCAGAAACTTTATCCTAAGTGATATAAAGATATTCATTCGTCTGTTCTGCTATGATTTTTCAGTGATAGAGAAAGAACTGCAGCTGGACTGCTTTTCAACTATTTCAAATTATAAGGCGATACAGAAGAGGGCAACTCTTTATAACAAAGATGTTTCTGAAAAGGTCAGAGGTCTTAGCGATAGTATAAATAGAATTATTTTCGAGACAGATAAAGCGGGGCTGGATGATGAAACAACTGCCGAGGCTGTTCTGGAAGTGCTTACGGACTTCTATAGAAAACACGGTGTGGGAGCACTTGGACTGAACAGTGCTTTCAGAGTATGTGAGAATGATGAGTTTGACAATCCGTCAGCTCCAGAAAATGTACCAAGTACAGCTAACTCTTCTGCTGACAGCATGGTGCTCCCGGGTGGAGTAAGGCTTACTTCCATCAGAAATAACAGCGAAATCAGGCTGGATGACCTCATAGGCTATGATATTCAGAAGAAGAGACTGAGGGAAAATACTGAGGCATTTCTTGCAGGCAGTCCCGCAAACAATGTGCTTCTGTTTGGAGATGCCGGAACCGGTAAATCCACAAGTATAAAAGCACTTATAAATGAATATGAAAACAGAGGGCTTCGAATGATTGAGCTTTATAAGCATCAGATGAAGAAGCTTTCCACAGTTATTTCAGGACTTAAAAACAGAAATTATAAATTTATCATTTATATGGATGACCTTTCCTTTGAGGAAAACGAGACAGAGTATAAATATCTGAAAGCTGTAATAGAGGGAGGTCTTGAGACAAGACCTGATAACGTACTTATCTACGCAACCTCTAACAGGCGTAATCTCATAAAAGAGACCTGGAATGATACGAATGATGTAGAACTTGATAAGCATCGTTCGGATACTCTTCAGGAGAAGCTTTCGCTGGTAAGCAGATTTGGCGTGACTATACCTTATATGAGACCAAACAAAAAGGAGTATGAGGCCATAGTTTCAGAGCTGGCAGAGAGAGCCGGAATTGTTGCAGATTCAGATGAGGGCCAGACGGGCTTTAGTAAAGAGAAACTTCTTGAAGAAGCCGGAAAGTGGAGTGTAGGACATGGAGGTATGTCAGGACGTGCGGCTCAGCAGCTGATAGACAGCCTGACTTAGAGTGTGAATTACTCCGTTTATAGAAAAGTAACTTTCGTGTGTTGCTGGATTTTATATAAAAAGTCGGGATATGGATATGACCAAGAAAGAACGTGCCCTGGCGGTATGTGAAAAACTGAATGAAGAGTATGGTACGGATCTCAGATGTTATCTGGAATACACACCTGGTAAGACCTGGCAGCTGCTGTTTGCAACTATCATGTCGGCCCAGTGTACAGATGAAAGAGTGAATATGGTTACCAGAGAACTATATCAGAAATATCCGGACCTTGAAGCTATAGCTTCAGCCGACTTAAAAGAGTTTGAAAGAGACATTTATTCAACAGGCTTCTACCATAATAAGGCAAAGAATATTATAGCCTGTGCAAGGGTGCTTCTGGATGAGTATAACGGAGAGGTTCCCTCAGATATAGATAAACTTACGAAACTTCCCGGAGTTGGAAGAAAAACAGCAAATGTTATACGAGGCAATGCATATGGTATAGAGTCCATTGTGGTGGATACCCATGTGAAGAGAGTGTCAAAGCTTCTGGGACTTACAGCAAGTGACGACCCTGAAAAGGTAGAGTTTGAGTTGATGAAGATAGTTCCGAAGGAACAATGGATATTATATAATTTTCAGGTGATCGCCCATGGCAGAAAAGTATGTGTGGCGAGGCGACCAGCTTGTGAAGAGTGTGTACTTAAGGAAGTGTGTAAACACTACCTGACTAAATAATAGCAATGATATGTTTTTAAGAGGAGGAAACTCATGATTGATTTTGGTAAAAAAGGAAAGAAAAGAAACAGAATAATAGCAGGGGTTATCAGTATCCTGCTTGTGCTTGGTATGATAATTGGTCTGCTTGTTACAGTTATCTAGTACATTCCAGTAATAGGGTTTTATTCTGAAAAATCAAAAAGAGGAAAAAGATGATAAACTTAAAAGAAAAAATCAAAAAGGTAAGCCTGGTGCTTCTTGCGGCAGCTATCATGATGTCCTCATCCCCCATCAGGGCATTTGCAGATAGCAGCACAGCTACTGATGCTGATGCAGAAATGGCCGCCAGATATGATGGCATCAAGCTGAGAAACAATATCTTCATAAATGGTACTGATATGAGTGGTCTCTCTTATGAGGAGGCTGTCAGCAGGCTCGGTGGTTTAGGTCATCTGGAAAGTGCCAATGTAACCATTACCAGTGACTACGGTGATCTGGTAGCCACTCTTGGTGAACTGGGTCTCAGTGATAACACAAATGAAGTTATTAAAGAAGCATTTGAATATGGTAATTCAGGTAATATACTGAAAAGATACAGGGACCAGAAGATGCTGGAGAAAACTCCTGTAGAATATACTACCAAAAGAACCATCAGCAGTGATGTTATCAGTCAGATGGTTGATTCAAATATCAGCGGCAAGATGAGCAGCGTAAGTAATTATCAGCTCAATAAAAATGGGGATGGCACTGTCTCAGTTACAGCAGATGGTCAGGCTGTCAGTGCAGACTGCGTTGCTACAGGAGCAGCCGTAGAAGAGAAAATTAATGCCAGTGATTATTCCGGTAGTGATATAAGCACCCCGCTTGTATTATCTGATTCTACTGAAAATGAAAGACTGAAGGCTTTGGGAAGAATTAAGAACCTTCTCGGAACCTATACAACGAGCTATGCGTCCAGCAGCTCTTCAAGAAAGACAAATGTGCAGAGAGCAGCTTCACTGGTTGATGGACACGTGCTTTTCCCAGGGGAGCAGATTTCTGTTTACAGCTGCATAGCACCTATAGAAGTAAGTAATGGCTATGAGCTGGCTCATGCCTATGTTGGAACTGATGTAGTAGACAGTCCTGGTGGTGGTGTATGTCAGGTGGCTACAACTCTTTATAATGCAGTTATCAGGGCTGAGTTAAATGTGATCCAGCGTAACTGTCATAGTATGAAAGTTTCCTATGTACCTGTTTCTGCTGATGCAGCAATCGCAGGTGGTGTACTGGATCTGAGATTCAGTAACAATCTGGAAGCTCCGATATATATAGAGGCACTTTATGACGGGGCTAATCTCAGCTTTAACGTTTGGGGAGAAGAGTACAGACCATCTAACAGAAAGATTGAATTTGAATCAATACAGACCGGTGTTATCAATCCTCCGGCTGAACCTATATATACAGAGGACAAGTCTCTTCCTCCGGGAACAGAGGTTGTATCCCGTAGTGCCGTTACCGGTTATACCGGAGAACTCTGGAAGCATGTATATGTAGATGGAGTTGAGACAGAAAAGGTAAAAATGAATTCAAGTAAGTATCAGGCATCTCCTGCCATGATATCTATAAATACAGACGAAGCCTCGGATGAAGAAAACGAAGACGAAGACGATAACGAGGGCGAGGACGGAGAAAAGAAGAAAAAGAAAAAGAAGAAAAAGAAGCAGGAGGAAGAACCTTCTGATACAGAAGCACCGGCAACGGAAGCTCCAGCTACAGAGGCTCCAACAACGGAAGCTCCAGCAACGGAAGCACCGGCAACAGAGGCTCCAGCAACAGAAGCACCTGCACCGGTAGAACCTGTGACAGAAGCGCCAGTTCCACCTGTGGATCCTGGAGTTGAAGGCGCACAGTAAATGAATGGAACTGTAGGAACAAGAATACTTGGACGAAGTATAATAAAGCATATACCCGGTGATGACCTTATAAGAAATGGCTATGGGCAGGACTTTGTTATTCTTGATACTGACTATAAGTCAGGTAGAAAGGATGAAGTAAATGTAGCTGCTTATGGCTATTCCTCTAAGGGAAGAGTCGCGCTTATCCGTGCCAATAATAATCTGCTCCTTAGTGGAGCTGCGGCGGAAAGCATAACTGTATGTATTACCTGTGGAAGGGACTGCCCGGAGCAGACTCTGAGGCGGGAGATGCATGCATTAGTAGAGTTTGCCGGAGAACTGGGCATAAGAGTACTTGGTGGGAATACTATATACTCTGGTGAAGGATCAGACATAAGTATAATTGTTACAGCCTATGGGAAAACATCCCGAAAGACTCTGGATACATTTACCCGGGATATTCACCCGGATTATAAAATAATAGCTGTCGGAAATGCCGGAGAGTACGGGGCATCTCTGATATATAAGTATAACTCAGAAGACTTAGGGAAACGTTTCTCTAAGTCTTATATTGAAAAGAACAGATTTGAAAATGGATTTACCGAGAAGGATATGGATATATCCGGTATAGCCGGATGCCTTATTGGTGGGGGCTCATGTTATATTCATGATGTCACATTTGGCGGAATATACAGGGCGCTCTACGAGATGAGTGAAGCTGCCGGACTGGGAATAGATATCTGGCATGACAGGATTCCTATAAAGCAGAGCACTATAGAGGTTAGTGAATTTTATGGGATAAATCCGTATATGCTCCTGGGAACGGGAGCTGTAGCTGCTGTAATAAGTCCTGAGCTTGAAGAGGAAGTCCTTAGAACTCTGGAAGCAGCAGGATATAAGGGAGCGGTAATCGGTAGATTTACAGAAGAAAAAACCAAAGTGATACGTTCAGAAAGGTATGAAATGAACCGGTCACTTACTATGTATGAAGAAGACGAGATATATAAAATACTGAAGATATGAATAAACGATCATTAAGAGTACTGGAATTTAATAAAATACTTGAACAGCTGGCAGATCATGCAGCAACTGAGGGAGCTAAGAAGAAGGCTCTTTCAATTAAACCACTGAAGGACAGGGCAAAGATCGAACTGCTACAGCAGAATACCAGAGATGCCTTTCTAAGACTTGAGAAGTATGGAAATGTGTCCTTTTCGGGTGTCAGACCGGTAGCAGAGGTGCTTAAGCTTCTTGAGATAGAATCTTCTCTTTCAGCAGCGGAACTCCTGGATGTGGCAAGCCTTCTGGAGGCTGGTTCAGAGGTTATGGCTTATGGAGATAAGTCTGGGGAGGATGGAAAACTCTATGACAGTCTGACTATGTATTTTGATGAGATATCACCTCTGGAGGATATTTCCAGCGAAATCAGAAGGTGTATCATTTCAGCTGATGATATAGCTGATGATGCATCAGGAACACTGAAAAGTATCAGAAAGAAGATAGTTCAGGCTGAGTCCGGTGTTCACCAGACTTTAAATAAAATAGTAAAGAGCTCTTCCAACAAGGATATGCTAATGGATTCCCTGATTACTACCAGAAATGGAAGATATTGTATACCTGTAAAGATAGAGTATAAGAATTCATTTCCGGGAATGGTGCATGACAGATCCCAGACCGGTTCTACTATATTTATAGAACCTATGCAGGTGGTTGAACTGAACAACCAGATACAGGATCTTCTGAGTGAGGAGAGACTTGAGATAGAGAAAATCCTTGCTGACCTGAGCCGTATGCTGGTTCCGGTCAAAGAAGAGATAGATAATAATTACAAGGTTCTTGTGGAGCTTGATTTTATATTTGCAAAGGCCAGATATGCCCGTGATATAGAGGCAACAGAACCTGTATGGAATGATGATGGAATTATTGAACTGAAACGTGCGGTGCACCCGCTTCTTCGGGCTTCACTGATGAATCCTTCAACGAAGAAGAGCTCTGCGGTGCCAATAGATATCTCCATTGGAGATGGCTATACCTCACTTATCATAACCGGACCTAATACCGGTGGTAAAACTGTTTCCCTGAAAACTCTGGGAATACTTACCCTTATGGGTCAGGCCGGTCTTCACATACCAGCAATGGAGGGAAGCCGACTGAGTGTATTTGAGGATGTTTTTGCAGATATCGGAGATGAGCAGAGTATCGAACTGAGTCTGTCTACATTTTCCTCTCATATGAGCAATATCATTTATATCGTTCAGCATGTAACGGATAAGTCACTGGTTCTTTTTGACGAGCCGGGAGGTGGAACAGATCCTGCTGAAGGAGCAGCTCTTGCCATTTCCATTCTGGAATCTCTCAGAAATGTGGGAGCAAGGGTTATGGCGACGACACATTATACTGAACTTAAGACCTATGCTATAGCTACTGAGGGCGTGGAAAATGCTTCCTGTGAATTTGATATCAAATCTCTGAGACCTACATATAAGCTGATGATAGGAGTTCCTGGTTCCTCAAATGCATTTGCAATTTCTAGAAGACTTGGAATGCCGGAATACATTATCGAGGCTGCTGAAAAGGATATGGACCAGAGCCAGCTGAATATGGAAAGAATCATTTCAGAGCTTGAGGAGAATGAGAAGGAAACCAGAAGACTCAGGGAAGAACTGGAGATAGAGACAAATTCAGCAAAGCAGTTAAAACAGAGACTGGCTGAAAAGGAAAAAACTCTGACAGAAAAGAAGGAAGATATTCTGGAAAAAGCCCGGGCTGAGGCAAGAGAAATCGTTGATGATGCAAAGAATGTCGCTGATGAGGCTATAAGGGATTATAACAAATGGCTGAGAAGTCCTTCCAAGGTAGACGCGAGAACTCTCGAAATGAAGAGAAGCGATATCAGGAAGAAGCGCGATTCCTACGGGGAGAAGAAGAAGGACGAAAAGAAGAAATACTCAGGTCATAAGCTGACGGATTTTCGTATAGGAGACAAAGTCCTGGTGCTGAGTCTGGAGACGGAAGGTCACATTATAGAGCTTCCGGATAAGAATGGTTCTCTGCTGGTGGAAATGGGTATACTTACTTCCAGATTTCCGGCAAATGATCTTCTTATAATAGATGAGGATAAGCTGAAAACCAAGAATGCGGCAGAAACCTTCAGACATGTTTCCTCAGGTTTAGGTGGAAGCGGAAAAGCCATGAACTTTAAACCGGAGATAAATCTCCTAGGGAAAACTGTTGATGAGGCTATTGCCGAGCTGGACAAGTATCTGGATGATGCACTTCTCACACATGCGGAAACAGTAAGGATCGTTCACGGAAAAGGAACCGGAGCATTAAGAAGGGGAATTACGGAATATCTGAAAAAGAAGTCCTTTGTAAAAGATTTCAGATTAGGAGAATTTGGTGAAGGTGACGCAGGCGTTACTATTGTAAAGCTGTAGATGGATTTATAGAAGGGATAAAGATATGATCAAACAAAAAGTTCTGATAGTTGATGATGATGAAAATATTGCTGAGCTTATCTCGTTATATCTTGAAAAAGAGCAGTATGATACAGAAACTGCAGCTGATGGTGAGGAAGCTCTGAAGCTGGTAGATGTTTATAATCCTGATCTGATTCTTCTGGATTTAATGCTTCCCGGAATGGATGGCTATGAAGTGTGTCAGGAGATAAGAAAGACAAAGGATACGCCTGTTATTATGCTGTCTGCCAAGGGCGAGGTATTTGATAAGGTACTGGGACTCAAAATGGGTGCAGACGATTACATCGTAAAGCCTTTTGATTCTAATGAGCTGGTGGCCAGAGTAAGTGCTGTTCTCAGGCGTTCAGGTCCATCAAAGGCAGAAGACGTTCAGGTGGTAAATAATGATGACGCACAGCATGTGGGAGATTATATAGAATATACGAATCTTATCGTTAATATATCGAATTATACAGTTACATTTAAGGGGCGTGAAGTAGAAATGCCTCCAAAAGAACTGGAACTGCTGTATTTCCTTGCAACTCATCCGAATCAGGTATTTACCAGAGACCAGCTCTTAAATCAGCTCTGGGGATATGATTTTATAGGTGATTCCAGAACAGTTGATGTACATATAAAGAGACTTCGTGAGAAACTTGACGGAGATAATAACTGGGCTATTTCAACTGTATGGAGAATAGGATATAAGTTTGAAGTAAAGAAGGATTAATGGATTTATGCAGCATTCCGTACTAGACAGGATATATATATCATTTCTTGTGATTCTCATCATTTCCTTTGGGTTTCTGATCATATTCATTTCAGTGTTCACAAGAAGAAGTCTTATAAATGAAAAACAGGATACTATCTCAAATGAGGCAAGACTTATAGCTGAACAGGCAGTCAGGTCCTATGCGGCAGGGGAAATGAATGTTGCCCAGTTGTCTGCCTTGTTTGATTTTTATGCCCAGACACTGAATTCAGATATCTGGTATGTGGATGAAAGTGGCAAGGTTATTGCGACTGCCGGCTATTTCAGTAATAAAGATAATGGTAAGCAGGTCGATGATAATACCATTACTACTGAAAAGGATATTCCGACGAGTATATACACACTGGATCCGGGATATGATATACATACCAGCTACCATCGTGTCGGGGATTTTTACGGAGTTTTTAATAGAAGTGTTATATCTATAAATACTCCTATAACCTTTGAGGGCTACAGAGGGGAGAAGAAGGATATAATCCAGATACCTTCCGGTGCGCTTATCACCCATTCGTCGACACTTGATATAAATGAAATGATGAGAAGTATTTACAGCATCAGTTTCATTCCATGTCTTGTAATCATTATTATCGCATTTACATTTCTTGGTATAATTTCCAGAAAAATTATCAGACCTATCAAGATGCTTACTGATGTGGCTGAGGATTATTCTAAAGGAAATTTTGATGTAGAGACCGGTATCGAGTCTGATGATGAGATAGGTCAGCTGGCTAAATCCATGGAATACATGGCGTCCGAGCTTTCAAAGCTGGAGGAATACCGGCATGAATTCATTTCTAACATTTCCCATGATTTCAGAAGTCCGCTTACTTCCATAAGAGGATATGTAACTGCCATGCAGGATGGAACCATTCCTCCGGAGAAACAGGACAGATATCTGGGAATCGTGCTGGATGAGACCAACAGACTGACAAAGCTGACTCAGGGACTTCTGGATCTGAACAGGCTGGAAATCTATGGTCCGTATCTGAATCTTACGGAGTTTGATTTTATTGATATAGTAAGGACGACGCTGAATACATTTGAGATAAAATGTATTGATAAAAATATCGCTATATATCTGAACAATCATGCGGAGGCCACCGTCGTGAATGCTGATAAAACGAAGATTCAGCAGGTGGTCTATAACCTTCTGGATAATGCAATCAAGTTCACACCTGAAGGTAAGAGAATCTTCATCGATATCAAAGAGAAGGGTGAGAAGCTGGAGGTTGTTGTTAAGGATGAGGGTATCGGAATGAATGAGGATACCCAGAAGAAAATCTGGACCAGATTCTACAAGGATGATACCAGCCGAGGCAAGGATAAAGCCGGTACAGGTCTGGGACTCGCCATAACCAGAGAGATAATCAAAGCACATAACGAGAGTATCGAGGTCTACAGTAAGGAAGGCGAAGGTTCAAAATTCGTGTTTACCCTGACCAAGGTTAAGTCTGAGGGAACTCACTCAGGCGAGACAGAGATACTTGTTAACCCAACTAAATTCTAAGACATCAGAGATAAGGATTATAGAAAGGATATAGATATGAGAAGAGAAATATTACGCCTTCTGGAAACCAACAGCCGCCTTACTCCGGCTGAGATAGCAGCAATGCTTGGACGTTCAGAGGATGAGGTGGCTTCTGAGATAAAGAATATGGAAGATGAGAAGATCATCTGTGGTTATCATACCCTGATCGACTGGGATAAGCTGGGTAAAGACAGAGTATCTGCACTGATCGGTGTAAAAATATCTCCTGTAAGAGGAGAAGGATTTGACAGAATATCCACAAGAATCAGCAAGTTTGAAGAGGTTAAGTCGGTATTTCTTATGTCAGGTTCAAGTAACGACCTGATTCTTTCTATCGAGGGAGATTCACTTAAGGATATATCCAGCTTCGTATATGAGAAGATAGCACCAATGGATTCAGTTGTGTCTACAGCTACTTATTTTGTTCTGAAAAAATATAAGGACCACAAGGTTATTATGACTGAAGGTCATGGTGAAGATTCCCGTGTAGAAGGTATGGCATAGAGGATAATATATGAGAGCTGTAAGTAAAATTGCTGACGCAATAAAACCGTCCGGTATAAGAAAATTTTTTGATATAGTAAGTGAGATGCCTGAAGCCATATCCCTTGGTGTTGGTGAGCCTGATTTTGAAACTCCCTGGCATATCGCTGATGAGGGTATATATTCACTTGAAAGAGGAAAGACCTTTTACACATCAAACTCTGGTCTGATAGAACTGAGAACAGAGCTTTGTAAGTGGTATGGACAGAAATATAATGTTCATTATGAGCCTTCTTCGGAATGTCTCATAACAGTAGGTGGTTCTGAGGGTATCGATCTGGCTATAAGAGCGCTCATTAATCCGGGGGATGAGGTCATCATTCCTGAACCCTGCTATGTATCCTATGTTCCTTGTGCCGCACTGGCTGGGGGAGTACCGGTTACAATTGATCTGAAAAATGAGAATAAATTTAAGCTGACTGCTGAGGAGCTTGAGGCAGCGATTACTGAAAAGACAAAAATCCTCATTTTGTCATATCCAAACAATCCTACGGGAGCGGTTATGACTAGAGAGGATCTCGTTCCAATAGCAGAGCTTTGTAAGAAGCATGATATATATGTTATTTCGGATGAGATATACTCTGAGCTTACGTATGAGGAAAAGGGACATTTCTCTATTGGTTCACTTCCTGGAATGAAGGAAAGAACCATTATAGTAAATGGATTTTCAAAGGCTTATGCCATGACAGGCTGGAGACTTGGATATGCTCTTGCACCGGAAAGGGTGGCTGGACTTATGACTAAGATTCACCAGTTCTGCATAATGTGCGCACCGACTACCAGTCAGTACGCAGCCATAGAAGCAGTAAAGAACGGTGATAAGGATATAGCAGTAATGCGAAAATCCTATAATGAGAGAAGAAAGTTCTTATATAAGAGGCTGAGCGATATGGGTATGCCGGCATTCGAACCTATGGGTGCATTTTATATATTCCCAAGTATTAAGAGGTTTGGAATGAGCTCAGATGAATTCGCCACAAGGCTCCTAAAGGAAGAGAAGCTCGCTGTGGTTCCGGGAAATGCATTCGGCGATTCGGGAGAGGGCTTCCTGAGAATATCCTATGCCTACTCCATAGATCAGCTGAGAGAAGCACTGGATAGGATTGAGAGGTTTGTAGAGGGACTCTAAATTGTCTCTTCTCGCGCAGGAAATGCGCTCGAAGAGACAATTTCTCGAGGATAGAATAGACCGAGGGGAATGCATTCTAAGACATAATTTCTCGAAGATAGAATAGAACGCGCAGGGAATGCCAGGTGCGCGGTGGTTATTAATAATATGAGGGAGACAATTCATGAATTACATCAACACCCTTCGTGAAGGGGACAACATTACAGACACTTATTTCTGCAAATCAAAGATAGTAGCACAGTCGAAGGCAGGAAAGACTTACTATAGTCTGGTGCTTCAGGATAAAACAGGAGTAATAGATGGTAAGATCTGGGATCTGAGTAATGCTATAGAGCATTTTGATGCTATGGACTATATAAAGGTCAGTGGTCAGATCACCAGCTTCAACAACTCTCTTCAGTTCAATATCAGAAGAGTTCAGAGAATGCAGGAAAGTGAAGTGGAAGTATCTGATTATATGCCGACCTCTGAATTTAGTATCGAAGAAATGTACAGCGAACTTAAAAAGCTTATAGATTCTGTGGAAGAGGAACATTTAAAGAAGCTCTTATATGGTTTCTTCGTTGAGGACGCTCAGTTTGTTAAGAAGTTTAAAAGGCACAGTGCTGCGAAGTCGGTGCATCATGGTTTTATAGGAGGACTTCTGGAGCACACTCTTTCAGTAACCAGAATCTGTGATTTCTTTGCTAAGAATTATCCTATGTTAAATCGTGACCTGCTTCTTACAGCAGCTATCTGTCATGATATTGGAAAGCTGTATGAGATATCAGATTTTCCTCAGAATGATTATACCGATGAAGGAAATCTGCTGGGACATATAGTAATGGGAACCATGATGGTTCGTGATAAGTCGAAAGAAATAGAAGGCTTCCCTCATGAACTTTTGGGCGAACTGGAGCATTGTATACTTGCCCATCACGGAAAACTGGAATTCGGCTCACCTAAAAAACCGGGACTTATGGAAGCGATGGCTCTTGCCTACGCTGATGATACCGACGCAAAGATGCAGAGCTTTAAAGAACTCCTTCAGGCAAATCCTGACAATAAAGAGTGGCTGGGATTCCAGAAACTGTTTGATTCAAATGTGCGCAGAACCTAAACCTATTTAAGGAGTAAAATATTGAAGATTTATCTTGCCCCAATGGAGGGGATAACTACATATATTTTCAGAAATGCATTTGAAAAGTACTACGGAGGGGTGGATAGATATTTCACCCCTTTTCTTACGGCGAGTCATCTGAAGGGAAGGGAGCTGAGAGATGTCCATCCGGATAATAATAAGGTTCCATCTCTTGTGCCTCAGATACTTACAAATGATTCGGAACTTTTTATCAAGATAGCGCTTCAGCTGGCTGAGCTGGGATACCAGGAGGTAAATCTGAATCTGGGATGTCCGTCAGGAACGGTTACTTCCAAAGGAAGGGGAGCGGGATTTTTGGACAGAACGGATGAACTGGATAGATTCCTCTATGAGATATATGATGGACTGGCTGGAAGGAGGAAAATCTCGATTAAAACAAGGCTGGGGATGGAATTTCTGTCTGAATGGGATGACATTTTAGAGATATATAAGAAATATCCTATATCAGAGCTGATTGTTCACCCACGTCTCAGAACTGAATTCTACGCAGGAGAAGTTCATGTAGATCTTTTTATGAAGACATTTTTTGGATACTTTTCTGAAACAAAACTTTGCTATAATGGCGACATTACTTCTGTAGATACATTTGACAATGTATTTAGTACCATAGAACCAGGCTTTATGAAAAAGGATCAGGAAGGCCTATATATGATTGGCAGGGGAGCTCTGATGAATCCGGAACTTCCGGCCAGGATAAAGAATTATTACAAACTTCAGGATGATAATAAAGAAGGTTTGAATAATGAAGATACGTCGAGACCTGATCTGGAAACCTTCCGTCATTTTATAAATGAGATAATGGAAGCCTACATTACAGAAATGTCAAATGAAAAACAGGTTGTTATGAAGATGAAGGAACTGTGGAGTTATTTCGCTCAGGGTCTAGAGCTGGAAAAACATCAGTTAAAAGAAATCCATAAGGCTAACCGATTAAATGAATATAAGTCAGCAGTTCAGATGATACTTACACAGTTCTAGTTTTTAAGTTTGAAAGTTAAAGGTTAAAGGGGAAAAATGAAAAGATTTAGGAAATGTGCAGGATGTTTATTTCTCAGCATTATGCTGGCATTTTCACTGGCAGCTTGTGGAAAGGGTGAAGTGATTGTTGATGATTATGGCTCTGACGGTACCCAAAACAGCGTAGCTGGTACTGACGCTTCGTCCGGTGATGCAGATTCACTAAAGGTTGTTCAGGGCAGCGGTCAGCCGCTTCGTGATGTTTATGGGGACCGGGTTTCATGGGAGGAGTCACTTGTTGCAGGAGATAAAACAGTAAGTGTAACTGCATCATATACTATTCCGGATGTGCCGGGTATGAATGTTTATCGTTCAAGACTTGTCGGTGATGGAAAGAATGAAGAAGAGAAAATAGTAAAAGCTCTTTTTGGAGATACCGGAAAGAAAATCGACGAGTTCAAAATCACCAATGAAACTGATTATATTACCATGGCTTATAAATATAGAAAAGTCATGAGTAATCGGAATATGATTACAGCTTCTATAGAAACCGAAGGTGAAACTATATCAATAAGTGACATTAACGACCAGTACAGGCTGATTAGTCCCGATTCTGTGGAAACCTATAAATGGATAGATGAAGATGACATATTTATTCATATGTATGAGGGTGATTATCAGGGTATAAAGTATGGACTGCTTCTGGCGTATGATATTTACACCAAACAAAGAATTATCTTTTTTGATCCTGTCAGTATAAAAGCGTATTATCCGGATAAAGAATATAAATCACTCTACATAGAAGGTTCAAATGATAGTACGAGTGAACCTATAGAGATTGAAAATGCCTGT
>CACZOE010000228.1 GCA_902782695.1 uncultured Lachnospiraceae bacterium
AGATAGACGATTTATTATAGATTTTTAGAGTCCGTTAGTGCGATTCATCCCCGCCTTATAGAAGACGGAGTATTCTCGCTTAGAATTTATAAAATGAGAGGACAGTCATCCTGCCCCCTCGAATAATTTATTTAGACTTCTTCTTGAAAACTGAGATTGAAAGCCCTGGAACTGTGATGGAAATGAAGTTATCACGACCATCCACCTTTCCCTCTTTAGACTTCTTTACAACTTTATTGTTGTGACCTTCTCCACCGAATCTTGCCAGATCACTTGAGAATATCTCCTTCCAGCTTCCTGCTGACGGAACTGCAAGCTTGTAATTTCTGGAATCCACCGGAGTGAAGTTACATATTATCAGAAGTGTATCCTTCTCATCCTTACCTCTCTTTCGAAGGAAATGATAGAACGATTTGCATCATTTGCACTTATCCATGCAAAACCATCTGGATCACTGTCCTTTTCATAGAGAGCAGGCTCGCTGAGATACAGTTTGTTTAATTCCTTCACATATTCGAAGATACATTTATGTGCATCGAATTCGAAGAGTGACCAGTCAAGCTCTGAGGACTCACTGAACTCTTTCATCTCTGCAAATTCCTGTCCCATAAAGAGCAGCTTTTTACCAGGATGAGCAGCCATGTAACCATAAGCTGTTCTTAAGTTCGAGAATTTATCCTCATATCCACCAGGCATTTTCTCGATCATCGAGCGCTTCTCATGAACCACTTCATCGTGAGAAAGAACCAGAACAAAATTCTCGCTGTATGCATAAACCATACTGAAGGTCAGATCATTATGATGATACTTTCTATAAAGTGGATCCAGACTGATGTATCTGAGGAAATCATTCATCCATCCCATATTCCACTTAAAGTCAAATCCAAGTCCGCCATCCTTTATAGGATGTGTCATAAGTGGCCATGCAGTTGACTCTTCTGCTATCATCATGACTCCCGGGAACAGTTCATTCATCTTTGAATTTACTTCTTTGATAAATTCAACTGCCTCGAGATTCTCATTTCCACCAAATTTATTTGGAATCCACTGTCCATCTCCTCTTCCATAATCCAGATAAAGCATGGAAGCAACAGCATCCATTCTGATACCATCTACATGATATTTATCTGCCCAGTAAAGAGCACTGGCAACAAGGAAATTCCTTACTTCATTTCTTCCATAATTAAATATATATGTTCCCCAGTGAGGATGTTCACCCTTCAGAGGATCCTCATGTTCGTAGAGAGCTGTACCATCAAAACGTCCCAGACCATGTTCATCCTTTGGAAAATGTGCTGCAACCCAGTCAATGATGACTCCGATTCCCTGTTCATGCATATAATCTACAAAATACATGAAATCAGTAGGTTTTCCATATCTTGAAGTAGGTGCATAATAACCTGTCACCTGATATCCCCAGGATGGATCATAAGGATGTTCCATAACTGGCATGAGTTCTACATGTGTATAACCCATTTCCTTCATATATTTAGCAAGTTCCCGGGCAATCTCACGATAATTATAAAACTCTCTTCCATCCTCAGGACGTTTCCAGGAACCAAGATGAACCTCATAGATATTCATTGGAGCACTAACAGCTGCTTTTCTGTCTCTTGCTCCCATCCAGGCTGTATCTTTCCATTTATAATCAAGCTTTGTAACTCGTGAAGCATTTGCTGGTCTGATTTCCGACATAACTGCGTATGGATCACTCTTCATGAAGACCTCACCTGTCTTAGAGCAGATCTCATACTTATATATCTCGTCTTCAAAATCACCAGGAATGAAAAGTTCAAATATGCCTGAATAATCAAGCTTTCTCATCTGATATCTTCTTCCATCCCAGTTATTGAAATTTCCTACAACTGAAACTCTCTCAGCATTTGGAGCCCATACAGCAAAAAGTGTTCCGTATACACCATCCACTTCCATCGGATGGGATCCAAGCTTTTCATATATTTCATAATGCAGCCCTTCATTGAACTGACTGATATCTATCGGATCAATGACTGGCTCAAATGTATAAGGATCTATAAATGATTCTTCATGACCATCCAAAAACTTTGCTTTGACTCTGTATTCAAACTTTTTCTTGTCCTTAAGCCTGATGGAATAAAATCCCTCGTATCTCTCTGATATAAGAGAATATGTCTTTCCCTCTGTAATGTCTGTGATTTTTACAACCTTGGCATTTGGAAGATAAATATTAACAAATACATCATCTATACATTCATGAATACCCAGAATATGATGTGGATTGTCATGTCTGGCTTTTGTAAGAGCCTCTACCTCCATCCAGTTGATTGCAAAAACTGCCTTTCTTGCTGATGCCATAAAATCTCCTTATCCGGCAAAGTCAAAGATGTCACTACTAACTTTCCTGTACTGATTTTCAATATTAAACCAATTTATAGTATAACTAAATTGAGACAAAGGTGCAAGAAATAATAACACTTTTATATGTAATAACGAAGATAATTAAGTAAAAAGCCGGATAAATGACATTTATCCGGCTCAGTGATTATTTTCTTAGGCTGTTTATATAGTATGAATAAAGATTCCACTTCTGAGTTTTGGCTCAAACCATGTAGATTTAGGCGGCATAAGCAGCCCCGCATCTGCCACATCAAAAAGCTCGCTGATTGATGTAGGATACATGGAAAATGCAACCTTCATATCTGTATTTACTCTTCTTTCAAGCTCGCCCAGCCCTCTGATTCCACCGACAAAGTCTATACGACTGTCAGTTCTCGGGTCTTCTACAGCAAGTATCGGACCAAGTACATTATTCTGAAGAAGGGATACATCAAGTCCCTCAACAGGATCCTGAATGAGAAGATCTTCATGAATAGTAAGTTCATACCAGGAATCCTCGAAGAACATTCCAAATGTTCCTTTTGACTCTGGCTGATACTGACTATCAACCTTCTTAACATCACATACTTTACCAAGAGCTTCAATGAACTCTTCAGAAGAAAGGCCATTAGTATCCTTTACTACTCTGTTATATGGAAGTATTGAAAGTTCGCTTTCAGGGAAAAGTACTGAAAGGAAGAAATTAAATTCTTCTTCTCCTGTATAATCAGGATTTTCTTCTCTCTTCTTAAGTCCAACTTTTACAGCAGACGCTGCTCTATGATGACCATCTGCTATGTATATCTTATTCTCATCAGCAAATTCAGCCTTAAGAGCACTGATATCCGCCTCATCAATTACACACCAGACATTATGAGTTACACCGTCTTCAGCAGTAAAACCATAAGTTTTTTCAGTGGTTTTGATTCTGTTTACTATTTCATTTATTCTGCTTCTGTCCCTGTAGGCAAGGAATATCGGACCAGTCTGGGCACTGCAGTTATATATATGATTGATACGATCCTGTTCTTTTGCAGCAAGTGTATTTTCATGCTTCATGATAGTTCCGTCAATGTAATCATCAACAGAAACAACTGCAACAATACCTGTCTGAGAACGTCCATCCATTATCAGTTCATATACATAATACTCAGGCTTTTCTTCCTGAATATAAGTACCATTAGACATATCCTCTGTCAGCATTTCTCTGGCCTTATCATAGGCTGCCTGAGAATACATATCAAAGTCAGCATCAAACTGAGTCTCTGGTCTGTCTATTCTGAGAAAGCTTTTAGGGTGTCCCTCTACAAATTCCTTTGCTTCTGCCCTTTTATATACATCGTATGGAAGAGCAGCTACTTCGCTTACCACATCTTTATTAGGTCTGAATGCAGCAAATGGTAATACTTTAGCCATTGTTTCTCCTACCTTCTGATAAAATCAACAGCCTTTACTATTGACTCATCAAATTCTTCATCACTTGAATTGTTAAATATGAAAAGCTCAGGAATTCCTACAGGTGTTGAATAATCCTGTGTAGCCACATATTCATCCCAGTGCTCTATCTTCCAGGTATCTCTTTCAGAATTACGTGAAAGCATTCTCTGATGAACAACGTTAATATCAGTATGAACCCAGATAATGCAAAGTTCGGCATTCTTTGTAGCAAGCTTCTTACGCATTGAATCGATCCACTCAAGGTCTCTTATTTCTGTTTTAAATGGTGCATTTATAAGCACAGTATCATTATAATTCAGTGCATTAAATGCAACCTCAAGAATTGCATCATACTCTGCGTCTCTTATATTTTCCTGGAAAAAGTCTGATGACCTGTCAAATGGCTCACCTGCAACTTTATAAATCTGTTTTGAAAGAACAATCAGATCGTCTTTGTCCAGATAAACACAGTTGTTCAGCGCTCTGGCAAGGTTTTTGGTTATAAAGGTCTTGCCACATGCCGGCGGTGATGTTACAAGCACCAGTTTCTTTTTATTATACATAACAGCCTCCTAATTGCATTTCAATATCTATCCCCCGATAAATACTATGTAACCCATGCAAGATAAGAATTATTTTTTGGAAATATATCCTTTTGCTGTAAGAAGTTCAGCACAAAGTACTGCACCACCTGCAGCACCACGGATTGTATTATGTGAAAGTCCTACGAATTTATAATCAAAGATTGTATCTTCGCGAAGTCTTCCCATAGATACTCCCATGCCGTTCTCATAATTTACATCAGCCCGAACCTGTGGTCTGTTATCTTCCTCCATATAACGGATAAACTGCTTTGGTGCAGATGGAAGATCCAGCTCCTGAGGCTCGCCACGGAAGCTTTCCCACTTCTCTATGATCTGTTCTTTAGTAGGTTTCTTTCCGAAATTAACAAATACAGTAGCTGTATGTCCATAAAGAACAGGCACTCTGATACACTGAGCAGTAATCTTCGGTGCATCTTCACTGATTTTAATCTCACCATCAACTACCTTACCCCAGATACGAAGAGGCTCTTTCTCAGACTTCTCTTCTTCTCCACCAATGTAAGGAATGATGTTCTCAACCATTTCCGGCCAATCCTTAAAATTCTTTCCAGCTCCTGATATAGCCTGATACGTAGATACTACTACTTCCTTTGGCTCAAATTCTTTTAATGCAAAAAGAGCAGGTGCATAGGACTGAATAGAACAGTTAGGCTTAACTGCTATGAAACCTCTTTTTGTTCCAAGTCTCTTCTTCTGAGACTCAATAACTTCGAAATGTTCAGGATTAAGTTCAGGCACTACCATAGGTACATCAGGGGTCCAGCGGTGAGCACTGTTGTTAGATACTACCGGAGTTTCTGTCTTAGCATAAGCCTCCTCGATAGCCTTGATTTCATCCTTTGTCATATCAACTGCACTGAATACAAAATCAACTTCAGCTGCAATTTCCTCAACTTCATTTACATTTTTCAGAACAAGGTCAGCTACTGACTCAGGAATAGGGTTATCCATCTTCCATCTGCCTTCTACTGCCTCGCTATATTTTTTACCGGCACTACGTGGAGAAGCAGCTACTACAACTACCTCGAACCATGGATGTCCATTCAGAAGATCGATAAATCTCTGACCTACCATTCCCGTAGCCCCGAGTATTCCTACTCTTAATTTTTCCATAATTTTTACCTCATTATCTACACCGCGATAATACGGATTGCTGCGTTTCTTCGAAACTCTCTACTTGACAACTCTAACTCTGATAACACCTTCAATTGCCTCAAGCTCTTTAACCATGTTTGCGGCATCTGCTGTGTCTACGTCAAGAATTGTATATGCATAGTCGCCACGTGACTTACTTACCATATCAGGAACATTTACTCCAGACTTGGAGAATGCACCAGTGAACTGTGTAAGCATATTTGGGATATTCTTATGGCAAACTGTTATACGACCAGCTGATGAAGGGATACCTGCATCAACCTTTGGATAATTAACTGAATTGATTACGTTACCGTTCTCGATGAAGTCTCTGATCTCATTTACAGCCATAACTGCACAGTTATCTTCTGACTCAGCTGTTGAAGCTCCGAGGTGTGGTGTACAGATAACACCCTCATGACCAACTACAGTAGGATTTGCGAAGTCTGTTACATAACGATGTACCTTACCAGCATCTATAGCCTTCAAAAGTGCAGGCTCATCTACAAGAATGTCTCTTGCATAGTTAAGAACTACAACTCCGTCCTTCATCTGAGAGATTGCTTCCTCATTGATCATACCCTTTGTAGCATCCATAAGAGGAACATGAATTGTGATATAATCGCAGTTAGCATAAATGTCATTTACATTTGTAATGTGCTTTACAGATTTTGAGAGGTTCCAAGCTGCATCAACTGATACAAATGGATCATATCCCCAAACTTCCATACCGAGATGTATAGCAGCATTTGCTACTCTGCATCCGATAGCACCAAGACCGATAACACCAAGCTTCTTGCCCTGGATTTCATTTCCTGCATAAAGCTTCTTCTGCTTCTCAGCAGTCTTTGCTATGTTCTCATCTTCTTTATCTTCGATAACCCAGTTAGCTCCGGCAACGATATCACGTGAACCAAGAAGAAGACCTGCTATAACAAGCTCCTTAACACCATTAGCATTTGCGCCAGGTGTGTTGAATACAACGATACCCTTCTCTGCATAAGCATCAAGAGGAATATTGTTAACACCAGCACCAGCTCTTGCTACTGCAAGAAGTTTATCAGATACTTCAAGCTCATGCATTGATGCGCTCCTTACAAGCACTGCATCAGCTTCATTTAAATCTTCTGTCATCTCATAAGATGCGTCGAACAGGTCTGTTCCGCATTTTGCTATAGGGTTTAAGCATTTAATCTTAGCCATCTTATAATTTCTCCTCTAAATTATTTGAATATTATGAATTCTTCTCTTCAAAATCCTTCATGAATGCAACAAGCTTCTCTACACCTTCGATTGGCATAGCGTTGTAGATAGAAGCACGCATACCACCAACTGATCTGTGTCCCTTAAGGTTTACAAATCCAGCTGCTGTAGCTTCCTTAACGAACTTAGCATCAAGCTCATCATTTCCTGTTACAAAAGGAACATTCATGAGTGATCTGTCTTCCTTTACAACTGTTCCCTTGAACATCTTTGACTGGTCAAGGAAATCATAGAGAATCTTTGCCTTCTTCTCATTATGAACCTGCATAGCCTTAAGGCCGCCCATTGACTTAACCCACTTGAATACAAGTCCACAGATATATATACCATAGCATGGAGGTGTGTTATAGAGAGATTCAGCATCAACCTGAGTCTTGTACTTAAGCATTGTAGGTACATACTCTGGAAGATCATCTCTCACAAGGTCCTCCCTGATAATTACTACAACTACACCTGCAGGTCCTACATTCTTCTGAACTCCGAAGTAGATAAGACCGTAGTCTTCTACGTTTACAGGCTGTGACAGAATGTCAGATGACATATCTGCTACAAGAATCTTTCCCTTTGTGTTAGGAAGCTTCTTGTAAGTAGTTCCGTAAATTGTATTGTTATGACAGATGTATACATAATCAGCATCTTCACTTATTGGAAGATCTGAGCAGTCAGGAATATAGGAATATGTCTTATCCTCTGAAGAAGCAAGCACATTTGCCTTTCCGTATTTTTTAGCTTCCTGATATGCCTTTTTTGCCCACTGACCTGTAATGATAAAGTCAGCGACACCATTCTTCATCAGGTTCATTGGAATAGCTGCAAACTGCTGTGAAGCTCCACCCTGAAGGAAAAGTACCTTGTAGTTATCTGGAATGCTCATAAGATCTCTAAGATCTTTCTCTGCTTCCTTAATTATGTCATCATAAACCTTTGAACGGTGTGACATCTCCATAACTGACTGACCACTTCCCTTGTAGTCAAGCATTTCTTCTGCTGCCTGC
>CACZOE010000229.1 GCA_902782695.1 uncultured Lachnospiraceae bacterium
AAAAGCTTTCTCAAAGATAGGCAAAAATCCTACGGTTAAGGTTCCGAAGTCAAAGAAAAAAGAATATAAGAAATGGATTTTCAAAAAGGGCTTACCAAAGAAAGCGAAGATTAAATAAGGAAATATATGATTTTTGAGTTAATAAGATTTGATAAAAATGATATAGAGAAGCTACCTTTTCTTGAGCTGTTTTTCAGCTCAAGTGAAGGGCGGCTGATGCATTATTATGAGCCGGACCCAGGACTTTTTGTTGTAGAAAGTCCCATGGTTATTGAGAGGGCTCTGGCTGCTGGCTACGAGCCGAATTCATTTATGATGATAGATAGTCTTGCGGAGGAAATGTGTGAGCGTTTCGAGGAGATTATGAAGACTACTGGAACATTGACAGCACCAGAGATAGATCCTTCGAAACATGATGAGGATACCAAAGTTCCTGTATACATCTCTGACTATGAGACTATAGCGGATATGACAGGTGTTAATATCACCCGTGGTGTTCTTGCTATTATGGGAAGAAGAAAACTTCCTGATATATCCGAGGTACTAAAGGAAAAAAAGAAAGTAGCCATTTTTGATGATGTTGAGAATCCAACAAATGTGGGAGCACTCTTTAGATCTGCTGCTGCTCTTGGTATAGAAGCTGTAGTTTTGACAGGAGACTCCAGTGATCCTTTATACAGGCGTGCATCCAGGGTGAGTGTCGGAACTGTCTTTTCCATTCCCTGGACCAAACTGGATAAGAAAACCAGTTCAGGTGATTATATGAGTGAGCTTCATGCTATGGGATATAAAACTGTGGCCATGGCATTAACTGACAGGACAATAAGTATAGAGGATGAAAGTCTGAAACAGGAAGATAAGCTGGCTATCCTTCTTGGAAATGAAGGCTATGGCTTATCTGATGAAGTTGTTTCAGGTTGTGATTATGTGGTAAAAATACCTATGGAAAATGGTGTTGACTCCCTAAATGTTGCCGTAGCTGGTTCTATTGCATTTTGGGAACTGACCAGATAGAGATTAATGTTTTAAACTAATAGTAAATCAAAAAGAGTCAAAGGGTTCAGCCCTTTGACTCTTATATTTTTTACTAGTGTGTTGTAAGTCCATTTTTTCTTGCATACACGCACAGTGCATCGAAGGTTTCAAGACTCAGGTCATGTTCTATCTTGCAGGCATCTTCAGCAGCAATATCATCATTAACTCCAAGTGCCTTGAAAATGTCTGTCAGAACCTTATGTCTAGTGTATATTTTATTTGCAATTTCCATTCCTGAATCGGTAAGTGTGATCATTCCGTCTTCGTTAAAAGTGATGTATCCATTTTCGCGGAGTCTTTTTGTAGCATAGCTTACACTCGGCTTTGATACAGACAGCTGATTTGCTACATCTATTGAGCGGACATATCCCTTCTTTTCTTTGATCATTAGTATTGCCTCCAGATAATCCTCTGCAGACTGACGAATTTCCATTGCCAAAATCGTATCCTCCCAAAAAGAAAAATGATAAATATATTTATAAATAATTAAATTTTTATAATCATATATAAATATTAATAACCCATGTTAAAATTGAATTATATCCATTAACGAATGTTAGCATAATTTAACCAATACTGCAAGTTATTTCTTATAATACTTGACAGGAATAACAATTCATTATAATATATTGCTAATAATAGTTAGTTAAATATAACCATATGGGTGGTGATATTTATGAATCTTTCAACAATAATTGCATTATTGATAATTCTGGTTCTGGTAGTAGCGGCTCTCAGGTATCTTCGTAAGAATGGTACATGTGGCGGTTGTCCAGATGCGCCTTCCTGCTCGGGTAATTGTCATAGAGACCTGTTAAAGCAGCTTCAGATGGACCCTGATTATGAGAATAAAAATAAAGTGATAGATGAAATACTCAAGAAACATGAAAGCTTATGATGGGACCGGATCAGAACAATGCATAATAAGGATAGATAAGGAGCATGACAAAAAGTTATTGTCGTGCTTCTTTTATATTTGCTATAATAGCAAGGATTGTGAGAGTTTCGTAAGAAAAGGAGCAATCCGTATTGCATGTTGGATTAAAAGACAAAATGGGCTCCTGCTGGTAGGAGAAGCATTTTGACATTTACAGGGGGTGTAATAATGTCTTACGCAGATTTACATTTACATTTTGATGGTTCTCTGCCGCTGGAGACGGTAAAGGTTTTATCCTGGCTGGACAGTGAATCGGGGATTGAGGTTCCAAATGATGAGAGTGATCTGAAAGAGCTTCTTTCCTATAATTATGAAATTGAAGAAGAAAATCTTCCTCATGGGATTTACGAAAGACACACAGCAGGAAGAAGTGTCATACTCAGGCCGGAGGAATATATGGAGCAGCCGCCGGAAAGATCTGACAAGAAGGAAAGGTCTCTGAATGATTATTTAAAGAAGTTTGATATTCCGCTTGCGCTGCTTCAGACTGAAGAAAATATAAGCTATGCGATCCAGGAGCTGGCCAAGGATTTAAAGAGACGTGGAATAGAATACGCTGAGGTGAGATTTGCACCGCAGCTTCATACCAGGAGAGGACTTAGTCAGATACAGGTAATTGAGGCAGTTCTTAATGGATACACTAAAAGGCTGGACTTCACAGGGAATCCTGGAAATGCCCACACTTTGAAGAAGCTTATGGAGTATGAAAATGCTCTTGGAATAGATATGGGGCTGTCAAAGTCATTTGAATATCCTCATATCAGATTTATATTCTGCCTTATGCGTGGAAATATGAATGATACAAAGCTTTATGATGCAAATATGGAAACCGTTGAGGCTGCAAGATATTTTATGAGTGATGGCAATCAGCTGGTTGCCGGACTGGATCTGGCAGGAGCGGAAGGAATCTATCCTACAAGAGATTATGGGGATTTCTTTGGAATAGCCAGAAGACACAAGATTCCATTTACCATACATGCCGGAGAAGCTGCTGGAGCTGACAGTATATGGGAGGCACTGGAGCTTGGAGCATCAAGGATAGGACATGGAACTGCTGCGGTAAATGATGAAACGCTCATGAGAGAGCTGGCAAAAAGAGGGACTGTTATAGAAATGTGTCCTACCAGCAATATTCAGACTAGTGCAGTTAAAAGTATGTACGACTATCCACTTAGAACATTTTTGAGTCATAATATGAAGGTCACTATTAATTCAGATAACATGACAGTATCTGATACTGATGTAACCAGAGAGTTTGAACTTTTAGAGAAAAAGCTCTCTCTTACACAAGAAGAAAAAAACATCCTCATGAAAAATGCTGAGGAAGGAAGGTTATAAAAATGTCTATTATTACAGGAAAAACCATGTTAACCGGACTTCTGGGAAGTCCCGTAAAACACAGCAAATCACCACTTATGCATAATAAAGCCTTTGAGCTGCTGGATCTTGATTACAGATATCTCTGCTTTGAGGTTGATACCACTACGCTTGAAAAAGCTATAGAGGGTCTTCGGGTTCTGGGAGTAAGAGGTTTTAATCTGACTATGCCCAACAAGAATCTTATGTGTGAACTCTGTGATAAGCTGGATATCGGCTCTGAGATATCAGGTGCAGTAAATACAGTTGTAAATGATGATGGTGTATTTACAGGATATACCACTGATGGAATAGGATTTATGAGAGCTGCAGAGGATGCGGGTTATGACCTGAAGGGTAAGAAGATGGTTCTTCTTGGTGCAGGAGGCGTAGCAAGTGCAGTTCTTGTGCAGGCTGCTCTGGACGGAGTAAGTGAGATAAAGGTGTTCAGCATCAGAGACCAGTTCTACTCAAGAGCAGAAGGGATTGTTGATTCACTCAATTCACGAACCGCCTGCCAGGTAACCCTGACAGATTTTTCTGATGAGTCAGTACTCAGAGCGGCTATTGCTGAAGCAGATATACTTGTAAATGGAACCTCTGTTGGAATGTCTCCAAAGGTGGATGCCTGTGTCATCGCTGATGAAATGTTTAAGGACAGTTCTGTTTTCAGAAAAGACCTTATCGTATCAGATGTTATCTATGAGCCGGCAGAAACCAAGCTGCTCAGGCTTTCAAGGGAAGCGGGCTGCAGTACATTTAACGGAATGTACATGCTTTTATATCAGGGAGCAGAGAGCTTCCGCATCTGGACCGGACAGGAAATGACGACCGAAGAAATCAAGAAACTATATTTCTGAGGCGTTCAGGCCAGATATAATATGAAGCTTTCAGAAAATTAAGGAGAATAAGGATGAATATCTATTTGATAGGATTTATGGGTTCTGGAAAAAGTTCCGTAGCTCTTAAGATGAACCAGATGTATGGGATGACTGTGGTTGAAATGGATCAGAC
>CACZOE010000230.1 GCA_902782695.1 uncultured Lachnospiraceae bacterium
ACCTGCAACTTCTGAATTAGGGAACTTCTTCTTAGCAACGTTTGGTGAAACAGCTGCATCGAACTGCATTTCTCCATCGATAGGAACGTCAGGAAGAAGCTTCTTTGTTCTCTCACAAGCGTTACGCATCTTTGTAACTGACTCATCCTTAGCAGAACCATTTGTTGAGAAGCTAAGGAATGCAACCTTAGGATCAGCACCAAATGTCTTAGCACATTTGATAGTCTCAACTGCAACTTCTACAAGCTCATCCTCGGTAGGATCGATGATGATACCGCAGTCTGCCATGGCAAGTACTTCGTTCTGACCTGTTGCACCTGGACGAACAAGGATAAAGCATGAAGAAACGATATTGTTTCCTGGCTTTGTCTTAACCAGCTGGAATGCTGGACGAACTGTATCAGCTGTTGAATATGTTGCACCTCCAAGAAGGCAGTCGCCATATCCCATAGTTACAAGCATTGTTCCAAAATAGTTTGACTTTGAAAGGAACTCTCTTGCAGTTTCCTCTGTAGCACCCTTATGCTTACGAAGCTCTACGAACTTCTCAACCATCTTGTCAAAATCTTCAAAGTTATTAGGATCTATGATCTGAGCTCCTCTGATATTAAAACCACTTTCCTCGGCAATTTTATGTACTTCATCCGGATTACCTACAAGGATAGGCTTCAGGAAATTACTTGCCAGAAGTCTTGAAGCAGCTTCAAGAATACGTGGATCATTTCCCTCAGTAAATACTATAGTCTTAGGACTCTTTTTCAGTTTTTCGATAACCTGACCAAAAAAACCAATCATTTAACATACCTCGCTTTATTATTATTTAATATTTGTCCGAACTGTCCATCGGGCAGTTAAAACCTACAGACTATCTTATTACTTTATCCTTAAAATGTAAAGGGTGAGAATTGACAGAATATAGTTTTTTTTATATTTGCATTGTTAAAATCCTGAATTAGGTGTTATACTTGCAAATGGAGTAATCCGTATCAACTGATAACATAATTGGAGAAACTTATGGACAAGAAAGTAGTAGTTCTTTGCACATCACGAATATACGATCCACAGGTCCACGGATATATAGAGCGACTTAATAACAGGCTTGCTAAGGAAAATTGCGCCCTTTTGATATTTACTGTCAATTCTGACCTGTACTGGATGGAAGATAATTTATCTGCAGAAACTACGGTTTTTGACATCATTCCATATAAGCTAGCTGATGTTATAGTTATTATGGATGAAAAGATAAAGAGCCATACTATTTCTAACAAGATACTTGAAAGGGCTTCATCATATAATAAACCGGTTATTGTAGTAGATGGACATTACGATGGATATCCGCATATCAATTTTGATTATGCTGCCGGGTTTGAAAAAATAGTAAGACACGTTATGGGGCAGAGGAAGATCCAAAGACCTCATATCATGGCTGGAATCCCTGATAACCCATTTTCTGATGAAAGGATAGCTATCTTCAGAAAGGTTATAGAAGAGTATGGATTTACTTTTGATGACAGTATGCTGAGCTATGGTCAGTTCTGGGCCATCCCTGCAAGGGAAGAAACAGAAAAGCTCATTAAGTCCGGCAATATACCGGATGCTCTTATATGTGCAAATGATATCATGGCTATAAATGTAATAGATGTCCTTAAGAGTCATGGGATACGTGTTCCTGAGGATGTGCTTGTATCAGGTTTTGACGGATATGATGAAGTATTTATTACAGAACCAAAAATAACTACAGCATCCTGTATGACTCCAGGACTTTCAGAGGCATCGGCTGATCTGATTTTAAAATGTATAAATGATAGATATGACAAGGCTGATAGTATAAATGTTATTCCTACACTTATTCCTAATGAATCTACAGCCAGTCCTGTCTATTCAGGATATAATCAGAGTCTTCTGGGACTTTTCAATAATAATTTCTACCGCCACCAGGATACTGTACGGATAATGTATGAAACTACCACAAGTATGCAGATGAGCAAAAATCCTGAAAAGATGATAGAGCTGCTAAAAGAAATGGTGGTAAATGATGAGAGAATTATTACTAATGTCTCCTTCGTTCTGAATAAGAATTGCTTTAATACGGATTATTATTATTTCGATAAAATCAGCAGGAAGATAGCCCATGCAGACTTTTGTCTCGAATTTGACGAAGATGTAGCGCCTTCTCTGATAGAAAGACAGAAGGACGAAATGCTGCTCAGACCGGAAAGTGAGAGACTGGAGAAAAAACTAAATACCGGCTATCCACTGGTTTTCAATGCTCTTGATTACATGGACATCCCTATAGGTTTTGTGTGCTACAATTATCCGGGATGTGACATTACCATGTATTCCAGAACCTCGAATATAACAAATACCATCAGTCTTGGAATTGGAGGTTATATAAATAATTCTTATCACAGAACTCTGGCTGATAAGGTTGATAAGATGTACAGGAAAGATTCTCTTACAGGTCTTTTGAACAGAATCGGTTACAGAAATGAATTTGAACATAAAAGAACTGATGAGGAAAATGCAGGAAAACCTGTAACAGTAATCATGTCCGATCTGGATGGACTTAAAAACATCAACGATAACTATGGTCATGCTGAGGGTGACTTTGCTATCCGGGCAGTTGCAAAGGCTCTTAAGAATGCCTGTCCCGAGGATGCTATCTGTGTAAGGTTTGGTGGAGATGAAATGTTTGCCATCATAATAGGTGAGTGCGATATAGATGGAATCATTAGTAAGGTTGATTCATACCTGACAGACTTTAATAGAAGTGCAGGTAAAGAGTATAAAATAGCAGCAAGCTGTGGTTCTTATTCCTCGGTGCTGGATGAAAACTATGATATCAAGCAGGCTCTCAGAAAAGCCGATGAGAAGATGTATGTAGTTAAGAGGCAGCATCAGAAGGATTCATAGCAAAGTTAAGGGGTGACACAGAGTCACCTCTTTTTTGATTTAAATTTTTTTTGATAATACACTCTAAATATGTTAAAATGTCCCTTAATTATGACCTTAAGGTTATCCCGGACATGGTCAAGGGATCTTATTACTGAGGTGATTTATATGGGAATGACAATGACGCAGAAAATACTTGCAGCTCATGTAGGTCTTGACTCTGTAAAGGCTGGTGGTCTGATAAATTCTATCAATGCCAAAGCGGCTTAAGGCTTTAGGAGCTTGTCAAAAAAATATATAAAGAGGAATTCATATATGAGTGATTTAAATAATCAGAACGGACCATCATCGTATCAGCAGGGAGGTCAGGCACCACCGGGGCAGCAGCCTTATCCGCAGGGACAGCCAATGTACCAGCAGGGAGGCCAGATGCCACAGGGCCAGCAGCCTTATCCACAGGGACAGCCGATGTACCAGCATGGAGGCCAGGCGCCACAGGGCCAGCAGCCTTACCCACAGGGCCAGCCGATGTACCAGCAGGGAGGCCAGCCACCATACCAGCAGGGGCATCCACAGAACAGACCCTCTCAGAAGAAGAGTAACGCAGGTCTCATCATTGGTATAGTAGTAGGCGTAGTTCTTGTATTTTTCGTTCTTATCATCCTTGCTATTATTCCTGCATACAGGAGATACAAAGCAAAAGTGGAAAGTAATAGTACCACTGAAAGTGCGGATTTTGGTTCTGATGATCTGGATTATGATCTCTCAGATGAAATCGATAAACTAAATGAAGATATCGATAAACTAAATGAAGATCTTGATATAACTGAGTTTAAATTTGAGGACGCTACTGAAGATGCAGGTTCTTCAGATACTCTGTCTGATGATACTACAGAAGCAGCAGAAGTAACTGAGAGTACTTCCGATGTTGTTACAGGAGAAGTCACTGAGGCTTCTGACAGCCAGGAGGCTACAACAGAGAGTAGTTCTGATATTCCGGAATTTGAAACTTCAGCTGCCATCGATAAAAATTACTTTATAAGTAATAAGTGGGTAGAGAAAAATAGTAACTCCTATCTTGTTCCTGAAGAGGGTGATACATTTAAGTATTACAAGGACAAGGCTGATACCTCTGATTATTATTATGAAGGACCGGTAGAGTTCTATTCAGGTAAAGAAGCCTATGAATTTGTAACTGCTAATAGTGAAATGATAAAATACGGAGTTACAAAGGAAGAACTGGATGGTCTGTTTGAAAGAAACGAAGAGTATTCAATGGACAATTTTGTATGTATGGTTCTCCATAATGAGAAGTGTATTATCGGAGGAGAAAATACAATAACTGATTTTGTTGTTACTCCATATTATGGATTCTATCTGACTAATGGATCAGATGAAATCCTTCAGGTTGTTAATATGAACAGTCCTGAGTATTATGATTTCGTATTAGACAAATAATGAGTCGGCAGGGGTTACCTACAGGCTCAAATAAAGGGTGATGGTATCGGTCCTGAAATAGTCACTGAGGCTATGAAAGTACTTGATGCTGTCGGAAAGAATATTGCAAACCCTATAGCAACCATTCTCAGTGCTGCTATGATGCTTAGATATACATTTGACCTTGACAAAGAGGCTGATGCAGTAGAAAATGCTGTGAA
>CACZOE010000231.1 GCA_902782695.1 uncultured Lachnospiraceae bacterium
TGATGACTATATAGTAAAGCCTTTCTCTCTTGAAACTCTATATGCCAAATGTCTCGCTCTGGTGAAGCGTGATAAAGGCTTCGTGTCCGGATCTTTTGTTAGTGCCGGACCAATAAAGCTGAATCCGATCACCTTTGAAGTTATGGTTGACGGCACATCTGTTGATCTTCCGCTAAAAGAGTTTATGATCCTGAAACTTCTGATTGATGGAAAAGGAAGTGTAGTTAGTCGCGAAATGCTACTGACTAAGATATGGGGTTATGACTACGATGGCTCTGACAGAATACTGGATAACCGGATCAAGAATCTAAGAAAGCTCCTTGGTGAAGGCGGCAAATCTATAAAAACCGTTTTTGGTAAGGGCTTTAAGATCGAGATGTAGAAAACCACATTAGAGGATAAGCACATGAATATACTTACAAAAATAAAGAATAAAAAAAGGCAGAAAGAAATAAAAAGATATTATAAAAAGCCTAGTCTCATGAAGACTGTTTTCACTCGGGCCATAATCGTTCTACTTGTTTTCGCTATTATTTTGACAGCCGCTGTCTACTATATGCATACTTTATTTATAGATAATAATGAAAGGGCTGCAAGTTCATATTTTAGTATCTATAGAAAACAGGAAGATAAGGCATATGACATCTATATAGCCAAAACCGATCCTGATTATCTGGCCCGCCTGGGAGAGGAATTGGGACATGAACCAACGACAGAGGAACTAAATGATCAGTATATCCAGTTTGTAAGAAGATGGTTTAACTTTTGTACAGTTTATGGTGATGGAAGTGTTGAGCTATACGACGAGAACTTTGAGAACGGCATCATGAGTTTTGACAAGCCATATCTTAGCCTTTTGCTCCATTTATATGATGATCCAGAAAACCCAAAATCCTCCACCAAGTCATATATTTTTTATTCATTTCAAAATAACGAAGTAGCAGCGATGCTAGATGAAATTCGTAAGGCTACTCATCTCGACTGTGTTCTTATTCAAATGGATGGCTGCTATGTAAAGGGAGCTGAATTTATTCCAAAAGATTTATATTTTGGTGCTACAGTATCTAATATAGACAAATATTCTGATTTGAATAACCTTTTTGGTAATGGTGAAATATATGAAGACCTTGAATACGGTCAGGTAGATAAAGTTATTCATATAGATACAGGTTGTGGTACTAAGGAAGAGATGGAGGCCCAGGGATATAGTTTCATCGATTCAACCCTTCATGGCTTTTGGGGTTCTATAATATCAGGACTTACACCAGTATATCCTTGTTCTTCTTACCAGATTGAAAGCCAGAAAATAGCACTGAATTCATTTGATCACAAAGAATTAATGAATACTACACATACAGCTGAAGGTAATTCTATTTCCTATGATAACTCCATAGATACCTGGGGAATCGAATATATATCATTTACAAGTATTGTTCGTACTAAACCAACACTTTCAAATGAGCGGCTCAATCTTATATATAGATTTGAGGTTAATTTCTGGGATGACCTGGGTTGGTATTATGGTTTTTCAGATGATACTATCCCGGGTTTTGGTTGGGAGGCAACTAACAAGAATCTCTTCATCACAGGCTGCCTTATCTCTGGTCTTCTGTGGATCATAATCACTGCTATCCTCTCTGCTCTGGCATATCAGAAAAAGAAGAATACTTATGAAATGAACATCTACCAGCGTGATTTAACTAATATTATGGCTCACGATCTGAAGAGTCCTCTCATGGTTATCAGAGGCAGTGCCGAAAACCTTCAGGATAATGGTCCAAATGAATACACCCAGACCATAATCAATGAAGCTGACTACATGAGCACTCTGATCAGCAGGATTCTTTCACTTTCAAAACTGGAATCCGACCAGAAGAAAATGAAATCTGAAGAGGTAAATTTTATAGAAATAATTAACGATATTATTGAAAAATATTCCAAAGAAACCGACGGTCGAAATATTAAAGTGTCCGTCAAGGAAAGTGATAACATCCTCAAGGTAAAGGGTGATTCCTTCTGGATCAACGAAGCTCTATCTAACCTTTTCGATAACGCAGTAAAGTACAGCCCTGACGGTAGTGAGATAAAGCTGGAGTTAAGTAATAAATCTATATCGATCCGAAATAAGATGATCGATCCGGATATTAACGAAAAAAATTTGAAGAAACTGAAGAAAAGCTTCATGCGTGGAGACAATTCCCGTAGCGGACAAAGTGGCAACGGACTTGGTCTCACCATCGCTGAAAACATCCTGACAAGAAACCACCTAAGTCTTACCATAAAGAAAGATGGAGACGACTTTATCGCACTTATTTGTTGACGACTTTATCGACTTCATCTTCCTCTCAGGTATTTACGTTTCTGTCAATAACAATTAGCATCCTCAAAAAATGCTTTTGAGAACTCTCTCAGATATTCTATATCTTTTATTCCCGCAACCTCGTATGAGGAGTGCATTGCAAGCTGCGCAAGTCCAATATCTGCAGTATTTATAGATACATGAGAATTGGAAATGTTACCCAGTGTGCTTCCGCCCGGTTCATCCGAATGATTGACAAATATCTGATATGGGATACTGCTATCCTCACAGATCCACTTTACATATGCCGCTGATATTCCATCTGTTGTATAACTCTGTCTTGCACTGAACTTTATCACTATTCCCGCATTCATCTTCGGACTCTGTATCGGATCATATTTATTCGAATGCGCCGGATGAAGTGCATGAGCATTGTCAGCTGAAATCATGAAGCTGTTTGCATATGCGGTATAATACTCTTCACGGCTTCTTTGCAGATTTTCATTAATTCTGTCAATAAGGCTGTGAAGAAAGTCGGAATCTGCCCCCTGTTTAGTTCTCGAACCTACTTCTTCATTGTCAAATATACAGAGCATTTTTACATATTCATTATTCTCAGCTTCAACAAAACCTTTAAGTGAGCACCACACACATTCCTGATCATCTAGCCTTGAAGAACCTATAAATTCAGCATCAATTCCCCAGATTACACCCTTTTCACGGATATACATAAAAAGATCTTTTCCGAGTATGCTGTCTTCCTCCACTCCTGCTGCTTCTGCAACAAGTGACATTATACCCTTCTTTCCTTCTGACGTACTAACTATAGGCAGCATATCCTTCTGAAAGCTGTAGGAATAACCACTATTGGCTTCTCTGTTCATATGTATTGCCAGTGATGGAATAACAGCAACATCCTTGTCCAGATTAACAAGAACCGGTCTTATTCCATTATCATCTCTTACAAGGATTCTTCCTGCGATGGAAAGTGGGCGATCAAACCAGGGCGCTAAAAGCATCCCACCATACTTTTCAACATCAAGACGTACATAACCTTCTTTATTATATTCAAAATCTTCCTTTAGTTTTGGGCATGGAGAATCACTATGACTTGCAATTATTCTAAACCCTTTATAATCAGACTTAGGAATAGAAAATGCTATGAGTGAAGAATCATTTCTTGAAACATAATAATTTTCACCCTCCTGCAGATTCCATACTGCCGTTTCCTTAAGACTCTTAAAACCTGCCGCATCAAGAATATCTTTTGCATTTTCTATAACATGATAGGCTGTTGGCGACTTATCTATGAGATTCAATAATTCCTTCGCGTTTTTACTTATCTCTTTCTCTATATTGTCATTCATTTCTTCAGATTCCTCCTGTATCAAATATAACTCAAGTAA
>CACZOE010000232.1 GCA_902782695.1 uncultured Lachnospiraceae bacterium
CACCGACCCTACCATTTCTATAGGAGGAATGCTGGATGTTATAGGTGGAAACATCCGTGTAGGCGCTTCCCAGTACTTCGTAACCGAAGCATGTGAATATACAAACAGCTACCATGAGTTCAGACCTTATGTCAGCATCATACTGAATGTGGACAATGACCATCTGGATTTCTTTAAAAACATTGAGAATATTGCTGCATCTTTTGCCACATTTGCCACAAAGACCGTAGAAGGCGGAGCTCTTGTAGTAAATGGAGATATGCCTTACACAGATCAGGTTCTTGAAGCAGTAAAAGATAAAAACATAGAAAAGATAACCTTTGGTACAGGAGACAAATGTAAATACCAGGCAAAGAACATAACACTTAATGAAGCGGGTCAGCCATCCTATGAGCTTTTCATCGATGGAAAAGATATGGGACTTATCCAGCTTGCAGTAAACGGCGAGCATAACGCTATTAATTCACTTGCTGCAATCGCCGCTTCTCTATATATAGGACTGAACCTTGAGGATATAAAGCAGGGACTTCTTAACTGTCATAGTGCCAAAAGACGTTTCGAATATAAGGGAACTACAGAAAGCGGAGCTGCAGTATATGATGACTATGCGCATCATCCTACAGAAATCGCTGCATCCATGAAGGTTGCAAATGCAGTTAAAAAGGGTGACCTGTGGGTAGCATTCCAGCCACACACTTATTCCAGAACAAAGGCTCACCTGAAGAGTTTTGCTGAGGCTTTGTCAACAGCAGATCATATAATCCTTGCTGATATATATGCTGCAAGAGAGATTGATGACGGTACAGTTTCATCAAAGGAGCTTGAAAATGAGCTTAAAAATCTTGGTGCTGATGCTCTTTATCTGGGAGACTTTTCAAGCATCGAAAATTATTTGAAAAAAAATATAAACAACAAAGATATGTTAATAACTATGGGTGCAGGAAATATAGATTCTGTGGGCATGGAGCTGATAAAAAAATAAGTTATCAACACTTTCCACAAATTTTTCCACAGCCTTATGTAAATCAGATTTTCGAGATTATCAACATCCATTTATGGACTTGCCAATGACTGGCAAGTCCTATTTTTTCTGCTTTCCGAAACCTTCATCCTACAAATCAACATTATCAACATTTTCCACACAGGGGTATTTTTGTCAAGGTATGCTTTTCGTCATTTGCATTTGATTCTTGCATTTGCTATACTCCATATGCAATTAAAAAAAAGATAAAAAAATAATCAAAAAACGCCTCCAAAAATGGCGGCTGAATAAGAAGGAAAATGTAACAAAATGGGATCAATCAATATCTCCTCTGAAGAGGATTCATATACAGGAATTTCAAACAATTTCATAGAATATTACATGACTGATGCAAACGGAGATTTCGTTAAACTCTATCTCTACCTGGCCATGCTCTGCTCTGCCAAAAGAGACATTTCTCTCAGCGACATCGCAGATCACCTTAACTGTACAGAGAATGATGTATGTAGAGGTATCAGATACTGGATCAGAGAGGATGTTCTCAGACTTGTATATAACGGAAGGGAAAGAAATGAAGTAAGAGGCATCGTGCTTCTCAGTCTGAAGAGACCAAATGACACTCTGTCCTCTGAACTTAAGCTGGTTGATTTCAAAAAAGCTCTTTCCGGAGACCGTAAAGCAGATGCTCTTCTTGAAGCTGAAGCAGCTGATATTAAGGCTGTAAGCGATATGGATGATTCAGAGGAAGAAACAGAAACTGCTTCTCCAAAAGCTCCTAGAAAAAAACAGCCTGCACCTGCAGAATTAAACGAAAAACTTAACGACAAAGAGATACACGATCTCATAACTGAAGCGACTGCATACTGCAACAGGGAGCTGTCTCAGAAAGAACTGAATTCCCTTATCTATATAAAGGACCAGCTGCAGTTCTCCTTTGATCTGGCTGAATACCTGCTGGAATACTGTGCAGAGATTAAAAAGACAAGCTTCAATTACATAGAAAAGGTTGCCAGAAACTGGTACGAGGAAGGAATAACCACAAGAGAGGAAGCTTCAGAGTACTCTAATAAGTATCTCACATTATATGGAAGAATCTTAAAGACACTGGGAATAACCAGCAGATATACTCCTGCCCCTATCGAAAAGAAGTATATCGATACCTGGACCAGAGAATATGATTTCTCCGAAGCTATTATTATTGAAGCCTGCAATAGAGCCATAGAGAAAAAACCAAACAACGCAAATTTCCCTTATGTTAATGGAATACTTGAAAATTGGTATAAAGAAGGAGTAAAATCCTTCAAAGATATATCTCAGCTGGACGATTCACACAGAAAAAAGACCGAAGCTAAATCCGCTCCTGTTTCATCCAGAAAGGATCCGGATAAACTTAAGCAACTTGAACAGTATTATCTGCAGGAGAATTATGATAGTTAAAGACATTGAAAAAATAGATATCAGAGCAGAACTCAGCAAGATCAGATCTGCAAATATCAAAGAACACGACAGACGTATTCAGGAAGTATATGAAAAAATTCCTGAGATAAAGGAAATCGATAGAGAAATATCACATCTATCTATAGAAGAAGTAAAAAACCGAATCCTGAAAAATGCTGCATCAAAGGATCTCGGTTCAGATATACAGGCACTTTCAGACAGAAAAAAACTGATACTGAAAAATGAGGGTTTCGGAGAGGATTATCTGGAGCCGATATATAGCTGCAAACTCTGCAACGACGAAGGATTCGTAGATGGTCACACCTGCGAATGTGCCCGCAAGATAAAAATCACCGAGCTTTACAGAAGGTCAAATATGCAGAAAGTCTTTGAAAAGGAGAATTTTTCTACATTTTCACTTGAGTGCTACAGCCGCGAGCCCGATGAAAGCCGAGGCATGAGTCCATACCAGAACGCTTCTAAAATACTGGGACGGGCGAAAGCTTTTGTAAATAATTTTGAATCTTCCCACGAGAATATCCTGATATACGGAGAAACCGGTCTGGGTAAGACATTTATCTCAAACTGTATAGCAAAAGAGCTGCTTGACAAAGCCCATTCAGTTCTATATCTTTCAGCTAATGAGCTGTTCGAACAGGTGCTCAGCAGGTACATAATGTCAAAAGATCGAACTTTTGCACTTGCAGAAGTTTATGAATATGTATATAATAGTGACCTTCTCATAATAGATGATCTGGGAACAGAGGTTTTAAACAGCTTCGTCAGATCCCAGCTCTTTGAAATAATAAATAAGAGAACTCTCAGTGAGCATTCAACCATCATTACCACAAATCTTAGTCTCAGCGAACTCGAAGACAGATACAGCGAACGCGTAATGTCCAGAATCGCCAAGGACTATGTATTATATCCTCTCTATGGTGAGGATATAAGATATTTTAGGAGGAAAAATAATGCCTGATCAAAGTAAACTTATCACCGTACCTGCAGGAAAGCTTGGAATCATTGCCATGAAGAGCAGTGAAAAGCTGGGAGCCAAGGTTGACGAGTATCTCGTCAAATGGCGCAATGAGAGGGAACACCTGAGTACAGAGCATATAATGTTCAATGGTTACTCAAGAGACACATTTCTGATCAAATCCTGCTGTCCGAGATTTGCTTCAGGAGAAGCAAAGGGAACTATCAGTGATTCAGTAAGAGGAAGTGACCTCTACATTCTCTCTGACGTAACCAATACCAGTATCGAATATAATCTCGGCGGACGTATGGTGCCAATGACACCGGACGAACACTACGCTGATATCAAGAGAGTTATAGCTGCATCAGCAGGAAAAGCACATAGGATTAATATCATTATGCCATTCCTGTATGAATCAAGACAGCATAAACGCACCAGCAGAGAATCTCTTGACTGCGCACTTGCTCTTCAGGAAATTGTTTCCATGGGTGTTTCGAATATCATAACCTTCGACGCTCATGATCCAAGAGTTCAGAATGCTATCCCCACAATAGGATTTGAAAATCTGATGCCTACTTATCAGTTCATCAAATGTCTTCTCAAATCCACAGCAGACCTGACACTTGATAACGAGCACATGATGGTGATCAGCCCTGATGAAGGCGCTATGCATAGAGCCATCTATTTTGCAAACCACTTCGGTGTAGATGTGGGAATGTTCTACAAGAGAAGAGATTATTCCAAGGTTATCAACGGAAAGAACCCTATAGTTGCTCATGAATTCCTGGGTGATTCAGTAGAGGGTAAGGATGTTATCATAATCGACGACATGATAGCTTCCGGAGAGAGCATGCTGGATGTATGCAGACAGCTGAAAGAACGTCACGCTAACCGTGTATTCTGTATAGCAACCTTTGGTCTCTTTACAGCCGGACTTGATGTATTTGATAAAGCTTATGAAGAAGGAATCTTTGATAAGGTTATTTCTACAAATGTATGCTATCAGAATCCTGACCTCTTCAATAAAGAGTGGTACAGCTCAGCTGATCTCAGCAAATATATAGCAATCATCATTGATCATCTGAACCATGATTCTTCTATAAGTGATCTGCTTGATCCTACTATCAGAATCCAGTCCAGAATCAATGAATATAAAGAAAAGCATACTATTTCAGATAATTTCGACAGACCATCCCTCGCGTAAGCGATAAACAAGAAAAAAAGAATGAGTTGATCAGCTATGATTAACTCATTCTTTTTTCTTTATTTTATATTTTAATATGAATCCAGATATTCTTCCAGGCATTCGCCGCTTTCTTTCATTTCCTTTGCAGCATCCACTCCTACATATCTGAGATGATTATGTGCTTCTCTCACACCGGTTATGCTATACTTGTCATCCGGATATCTGAAGATAAATCCATAATCAGCTGCATGTTCATCAAACCATTTGATCAGATTTTCCTGGTCTTCCTCCCCTGCTGATGAAACAACATCTATAGCAAGGCCTGTAGTATGATCAAGAGCACAAGGTGAACCCACACTGCCGGTATCCATAGGATCAACATAAGACGCTGCTATCGAAGGATTCTGCCCCTGTGCACGGGCATCATCAAACATTCTCTGCAGATCCTCATACATTCTCTTGTCAACCTTGTGTCCATTTACAAGATCTGTAAATTCATTTATCTTGAAGCCGTCAGGAAGTGGATGATTCAGGTTTACAAGCACAAGTTTCCAGGACTCTGCATCTGTGATAGAAGCCTTCCTTGCCCTTGCATCATTGAGGCTGGCTATCATAGCCTCCTCTTCTGCCTGTTTTTTCGCCTGAGCCTCCTGCTCTATTCTTTCAGCTTCCTTTTTCTCACCTGAAGCTATTACACTGGCACTGATGCCAACTGTAAGCAGGGACACAGCTATCGCAACAACCCAGATAAATGTAAAGAAATGTCGGTCGCTGACACTCAGGACTTTCATTTTATACTTAATCCAATCCACGAAGCCTTTTTTTTCTTCCATGATATTCCCCCGATATTTATTTATAGGATCAAACCTTATGATCCACCTTAACACCACTTATCAGTTTACTACAAAAATATGCCAATAACAATGATTTTTCTCATTTGACTTATTCCCATTTACTATTTTAAAATAACCTTGATATCAGAGACTGATTCATCACATCTATCATAAGGATTCCCGCATATGAAAAAAGAAAACAGACGAAAAAAAACAATCAAATATATTTCTTTACTTCTATGTATTCTTATAGTTATTCAGACAGCTGTAATCCCTTCATCTGCCAAAAAGAATCGTAACAAACCTGGCTGGAAGAAAGAAAACGGGAAATACTATTATTATTTTAAAAACAGGGAAATCCGTGATGGTGCTGTGAAAATAAAAGGGAAAAACTATCTTCTGTCTCTTGACGGTTACAAGATAACTCCTAAAATAATGCAGGAACAGCTGGATAAGGCCCGCTCTCCAAAAAAGGTAATGGGATTTGGTGGCTATAAGATTTCTAAAAAACGGGCAGCAAATATCCAGAGTGAAATAAGCAAGATAAATAAAGCAGGCTACGATCTGGGATTCATTCTCCTGGATCCCGTCAGCGGAAAAGGCATCTCCTATAATAGTGACGGAGTATTTTATTCTGCCAGTTCGGTAAAAGGAATATATATCGCAGCCATCGTAGCTGATAACCCTAAGATTCTTACAACCGACCGTTACGATATAGATGCCGTACTAAAAAAGTCTGATAACGCAGCCTATTTCAGACTAAGGAGAAAATATGGAACAGTTCCGATATATAAATGGTGCGAAAAAAGTGACGTGGATCCTGCTATCGGATACGAGAACTTCGCCTCCTATTCACCAAGACAGCTGGCAAAACTCTGGTCAACGAATCTGATGTATTTCTACTCCGGAGGGACAGGAGGTCAGCTCGCCTCAATGTATGAGAGTCCGAACATTTCAACTATTCATACTACTCTTGGCACAAAATACAGAACCCGGACAAAAGCCGGATGGATAGGTGACAGCAAGGCACATTCCACTACTGATGGAGGCATCGTATATAAGGGCAAAAAAGGAAACAGACCTATCATAATTGTAATCAACTCAAATATACCTGATAATCACAACATGTTAAACAATCTGGTATATAAACTAAATAAAGCTCATGATTCCATGATGGAAAACGAATATTAATGAAAAACGGGAAAATAAAATGGGGACAGTTCAAAATATTATGAACTGTCCCCTCTTAATAATCTTATAATCTACTCAGTAGTAACTGATTCAGCCTTGTCACCTTCGCTCAGTATTTCTTCAAGTGTACGCCAGCCAAGAACGGCACACTTAACTCTTGAAGGCATATGAGATATATCCTGAAGGGCTCCTGCCTCTTCTAAAAGCTCCAGCTCCTCATCAGATACCTTATCCTTGATCATCTTCAGAAATGTATCCTTAAGACTGATAGCCTCTTCTACGCTTCTTCCAATTACCAGATCAAGCATCATATCCGCACTTGCCTGAGATATGGCACAGCCATCTCCATAGAAAGCTCCGTCAGTTATGATTCCATCATCTGATACATTTAACTGAAGTGTTATATCATCACCACAGGAAGGATTAACTCCTCTGAGCGACCTCTGAGGTTCGATCATCTTAGTCTTATGTATAGGGTGAATATTATGTTCTGTAAGAATTTCATTATAAAATGTTCTGCTCTGCATTTTCTTTTTCCTTTTTCTGAGATTTAAGTCAGTTTATCTGACGCCTTATTTTATTCCGGATATCCCATCATAGGGCGGATTTTTGCGACTATATCCAGGAATCTCTGAACTTCTTCTTCAGTATTATAGAACATCATACTTGCTCTCGTAGTAGATGGAATTT
Source organism: uncultured Lachnospiraceae bacterium (assembly GCA_902782695.1). Lineage (GTDB taxonomy): Bacteria > Bacillota > Clostridia > Lachnospirales > Lachnospiraceae > Eubacterium_Q. The sequence continues at coordinate 7,296 of CACZOE010000232.1, forward strand.
CCAGGAACTGATGCAGTGGTTCTGCACAATGATGTCCTGCTCTTACTGCCACATTTGCATCGGCAATGATTGCCGCAATATCATGAGGATGTACACCTTCTATTTTGAAGGTTATTATTCCATGATGCTGCTCCGGCTTATCTGAACCAAGAACAATTACATGAGGAATCTTCTGCATTCCTTCAAGAGCCATTGTTGTAAGTTCAAGCTCACGCTCTTCAATATTATGTAAACCTATTTCGTTCAGGTAATCAATGGCAGCTGCAAGTCCCACAGCTCCCACAGCATTTACGGTTCCTGCCTCAAACTTATGAGGCAGCTCGGCATAGGTTATATCCTCAAGAGTTACATACTCAATCATCTCTCCACCGCTTAAAAATGGTGGCATTTCATTAAGGATTTCTTCCTTTCCATAAAGCACACCGATTCCCATTGGAGCCAGAAGCTTATGTCCGGAAAATGCAATGAAATCCACATCCATATCCTGAACGTCTGTTACACTATGAGGCACGCTCTGAGCTCCATCTGCCACGAAATAAGCTCCGAACTTATGAGCCTCGGCAGCAAAGCTTTTAATATCTATAACTCTTCCAAATATATTTGACATGGCAGTCATCGCCACAATCTTAGTCTTTTCAGAAAGAAGGGATTTAAACTTTTCCAGCGAAAAGCTTCCATCCTTTTCACATTCCAGAAATTTTACCGTAGCTCCGTGTCTCTTCGCAGTAAGCCTCCAGGGAAGCATATTGCTGTGGTGTTCAACAACTGTGGTGATGATCTCATCCCCCTCTTTAAGACACATCTCTCCCAGAGAATAAGCCACCAGATTCAGACTTTCGGAAGCATTTCTTGTAAAAATGATTTCTTTATCAGTCCTTGCATTTATGAATCCGGCCACCTTGGTTCTGGCAGCCTCATATCTTTCCGTAGCATCTATCGACAGATCATAGAGACCTCTGAAGGGATTAGAATTATGATAATATTCATAGTCCATTACAGCCTCTACCACCTGACGTGGTCTCTGGGTTGTAGCAGAATTATCCAGATATGCCAGATCTGATTTTTCAAAAAACGGAAAATCTTTTCGAATTTGTTGTACGTTAAAACTCATTAATATATCCTCTACATAACGAACACTTTTTAAACTCTCAGCTACTCCGCAAGAAGCAGTTCTCTTGTCTTCTCATCCGGAATTCTTCCGGCTACTGCATCTATACGTGATTTTGCCATAAGCTCATTTATCTCATTTTCAGGAATACCACGGGATTCAAGATACAGGATGATATCATCAGATATTTTTCCGATGGATGCTCCGTGAGCACCTTCTACATCCTCCTCAGCACAGAGAATAAGCGGAACTGTACTGTTTCTTACTCCTTCATCCATAAGAAGGACATCCTCACGCTCGTCTCCTATTGCATCCTTACAGCCCTTAATAAAATCAATGGTTCCTCTGAAAGTCTTGGAAGCCTTGTCACGAAGAACTCCGCTTACATTTATCTTGGAATCTGTGTTTCTTCCTGTATGTCTTGCCACATAATTTATATCCAGATTGTCCTCTCCTGTTACCAGGTAGCCTGTGTCTATATCAAGATAGCTCTTATATCCAAGCAGTTCTGCTGAACAGCTGAGGGAAGTGTCTCCTGCTCCAGATTTTATCTGTATCAGTTTCAGTCCACCCTTTTCCTGATATTTTCCACCAATGCTGTCCACGAAATTAGAGTCCGCATCCAGCTGGAATATCTCTATCAGATTCAGGCGAGCATTTTTAGCCACTTTAATCCTTATATCATTTGCACCGAAGGAAGGACAACCCTTAAAAGTCATAACGACTGTAAGTTCTGCCCCTTCACCAAGAACTATGGACGTACGGGACAGCTTACCGGTTACATCAGCCTGGTCTCCGGCACTCTCTTTACCGTAATCATAAACTATTCTTATAGGCTCCTGGACTTTAACGCCTGCTGAAACAGTATAGGAGTCCCCTCCGGTCTTTGCAGCATGGGAAAGACGTCTGAACTCTTCTCCCGCTCCCAGCTCTACATCACCGAGACATATGGATGTAAAATCAACAGCCCCCTTGGCAACACCCTCAGGAACATTCTCTATATCGCAGGCAGCTCTTTCAAATCTGTCCGGAACTGCAACCGTATGTTCATTTACCTTGAGCCAGGTCCATGTTGGAACCGGCAGTTTGTTAATTATCATTTCACTCATTTTTGTCCTCTTTATAATCCCCAGCTCAGCTCACTGATATCTGTTATTCCTCTGTTTTCAAACTTGATGAAGTACCCAAGTAAGCTTTGTACTTCAGAATTATATGGGAATAAAACCAAAACCACTAAACCTATAATCATTCCCAGAAAGAATAGACTAATCTCTTTAGCCGGCTTTATTGTCATAGCATCCCTTTCCTTATCCTATAGAACCCTTCATTTCAAGCCTGATCAGATTGTTCATCTCTACTGCATATTCAAGTGGAAGTTCCTTGGATACATTATCTGCAAATCCACTTACAATCATGGCACGGGCATCCTCTTCGGATATACCACGGCTCATGAGATAGAATATAGCCTCATCGGAGATACGTCCGATCTTAGCCTCATGTCCGATATCTACATCGTCACATCTAACATCCATGGCTGGAACTGTATCGGAACGTGATATGTCATCCAGCATAAGGGATGAACAGTCAACTGCTGACTTAGCCCCTTTTGCCTCAGGTCCGATAACCACCGCACTTCTAAAGGTACTGATTCCTCCACTCTTGGAGATAGACTTTGTATTTACTGTTGAAACAGTACGCTGTCCTGTATGAACCACCTTCATACCTGTATCCAAATTCTGACCTTCTCCGGCAAATGTGATTCCTGTGAATTCCACTTTGGAATCATTTCCTTTAAGAATAGTCATAGGATATAAGTAAGAGGTATGAGAACCAAAGGATCCGGAAACCCATTCCATCTTACCCCCCTCTTCTACGGTAGCTCGTTTGGTATTCAGGTTATACATATTTTTAGACCAGTTCTCTATAGTAGAGTAACGAAGTCTTGCATTCTTTCCTACAAAAAGCTCAACTGCTCCGGCATGGAGATTTGCCACATTATACTTTGGCGCAGAACAACCCTCGATGAAATGCAGATCAGCACCTTCATCAACAATTATAAGTGTATGTTCGAACTGTCCAGCTCCTGGTGCATTAAGTCTGAAATAGGACTGCAGAGGTATCTCAACCTTTGCTCCGGCAGGAACATATACAAATGATCCTCCCGACCAGACAGCACCATGAAGAGCAGCAAACTTGTGATCCTGAGGAGTGATAAGCTTCATGAAATGTTCTCTTATCATATCTCCATACTCACCGTGCATTGCTGACTCCAGGTCAGTATACACTACTCCCATAGCCGCAACTTCTTCACGTACATTATGATAAACCAGTTCAGAGTCATACTGTGCTCCGACTCCGGCAAGTGATTGTCTCTCTGCCTGAGGTATTCCAAGTCTCTCGAAGGTATCCTTTATCTCCTCCGGAACCTCGTCCCAGTCAGCACTCATTTTATTATCCTTAGGCTTGATATATGTAACAATGTTATCCATATGAAGACCATCTATCGGAGGTCCCCATTCTTTCATTTCCATACTGTTATATATTTCAAGCGATTTAAGACGGTGTTCCAGCATCCACTCAGGGTCATTCTTCTCCTCGGATATCTGTCTCACGATATCAGCTGTCAGACCCTCCTTAACCTTGTATACATCCTTATCTACATTACGGAAATCATACAGGCTTCTGTTCACGTCTTCGACATATGTCTTTTCTTTATCTGCCATTATCTTTCCTCATCAAAATTATAACCAAATATATATAACATTAAACGAATATAGTTATTTTAAGTATTTCTCAAATCCGTTATCATTGATTTCATCAACAAGTGAAGCATCACCGGTTTCAACGATTTTTCCATCAACCAGAATGTGAGTATAATCAACCTTAAGAGCTTCAAGAATTCTGGTACTATGTGTGATAATGATAAGCGCTCCGTCACCATTTTCATGGAATGCCTTTACACCATCTG
>CACZOE010000233.1 GCA_902782695.1 uncultured Lachnospiraceae bacterium
CCGACGTCAACTGTAACGGCGAGCCCAAGTCCGGAGCCGACCGAAACACCAACGCCAATTCCAACGGCAAGTCCAAGTCCGGAACCGACAGAGACACCGACGCCGATACCGACATCAAGTCCGAGTCCGGAACCGACAGAGAGACCGACACCGGAGCCGACGGCAAGTCCAAGTCCGGAACCGACGGAAACACCAACACCGACAGTAACGGCAAGTCCAAGTCCGACAGTAACGGTAAGTCCGAGTCCAGAACCGACGGAGACACCGACGCCTGAGCCGACGGCGAGTCCGAGCCCGGAGCCGACCGAGACTCCAAGTCCGACGTCAACTGTAACGGCGAGCCCAAGTCCGGAGCCAGTTCTTACACCGGCACCGACTGCTGAACCGGCAGCAAGTCCGGTAATAGTAGGAACTACTGTAAAGTCGGGAATGGCTGAATATGTTGTAAAAAAAGACAGTTCACTTTCATATAAAAAACCTGTAAGCATCAATACCAAAGAATTAGTGATACCGGAAACTGTGCTTATTGATGGTACGCAGTATGAAGTGACTTCTATAGAATCGGGCGCTTTCGATAAGTGTAAGAAACTAAAGAAAGTAACCATTCCTGCCGGAGTGACCAGGATAGAGAAAAATGCATTTAAAGGATGTAAGAGTGTAAAGACTATTATTATCAAGACGAAAAAACTTAAGAAGAGTTCTATAGGAAAGAATGCATTTAAGGGAATCAACAAGAAGGCAGTATTTAAGTGTCCTAAGAGCAAACGGAAGAATTATAAGAAGTGGCTCAAAAATGCAGGTGCACCAAAGAACGCAAAATATAAATGATATAAAATGATACTATAAGGAATCGTCCCTTATAAACTGTTATAAGGGACGAAAGAGATGAATTAAAAATGAAGAACATATATAAAATAATAATCATGAGTCTTTGCTTTATAATAGCAGGACTGGTAATAATCATAGTTTTTAACAGTGTAAATTCAAAAAAGAATCCTAATGATTCTGCGGTAGTAACTGAGAGTGAAGAAGTAACTGAGAATGTGGTTCAAACTTCAGAAGAACAAACCAATGATTCAGAGGATGTACAGTCTTCTGAAGAGGAAACTGAAAAAAGTGACGAAGCAGATTCTGATAAGTCTGAAGAAAAGACTGACAAGTCAGCATCAAAAAAATATGCTGCCTATGTAACAATTTCTGATGGTGGAAACTGGCAGGATAATGGAGACTACGTCTATCAATATAGTATCGATATACATAATGATTCAGACGAGGATCTGAGTGGCTGGGAAGTTAGAATTAGTGGTTTCTCCGGTGGAAAGATCGGTGATAACTGGAATGGAAAGTACAGCATAAAAGGTGATACCATGAATATTTCTTGTGTTGATTATAATTCTACACTTCCTGCTCATCAGGTTACAAATATGGGACTGCAGGTTAAATTTAAAGAATCATCGGGTGGTTCTTCAGAAAAGACTCCGGAGTTATACATAAATGGAGAACTCTATCAAACTGAAAAAGAGGAACCGACTACTCAGTCTAAGGAAGAAAAAGAAAAATCGAAAAAGGAAAAGGCAGAGCCTGAGAAGGGAACGCCGCTTGAGAATCATGGCGCGCTCTCAATAGACGGAACAGATATAGTTGATAAGGATGGAAAGAAATATCAGCTGAAGGGTGTCAGCACTCACGGTCTTGCCTGGTTCCCAGAGTATGTGAATAAGGAGTCTTTTAAAACCTTCAGAGATGACTGGGGCGCAAACCTTATAAGACTTGCAATGTATACTGGTGAATCCGGCGGCTATTGTCAGGATGGAAATAAGGATAAACTGAAAAAACTGGTTTGTGACGGAGTTGATTTTGCAACAGAACTTGGTATGTACGTGATAGTAGACTGGCATATACTGAGTGATAATAATCCCCTTACAAATCAGGATGAAGCCATAGCATTTTTCGATGAAATCTCAGCTAAGTACGCTGATTATGATAATGTTCTTTATGAGATATGTAATGAACCAAACGGAAGCACAAGTTGGAGTGATATTAAGGAATATGCAGAAAGTGTAATTCCGGTTATCAGAGCTAATGATAAGGATGCTATCATTATCGTAGGTACTCCTACCTGGTCACAGGACGTAGATATGGCAGCGGAGGACCCGATAAAAGGGGAAGAAAATATAGCTTATACGGTACATTTTTATGCTGCAACCCATAAAGATAATATTCGAAATAAACTTAGGACTGCTCATGATAAGGGACTTGCGATATTTATCTCGGAATTCAGTATCTGCGATGCTTCAGGAAATGGTGGTATAGATTATGATTCTGCTGATGAATGGTTTGATCTGATAGATGAGTTAAATCTATCCTATGCAGGATGGAATCTGTCAAACAAGGATGAAACATCTTCACTCATCGCACCGGATTGCAAGAAAACTTCGGGATGGTCTGATGATGAGCTTTCTGAAACTGGAAAGTGGCTGAAGAGTAAAATAAGCGAGTGATTTAAAAGGGACGATATGATATAATTTAGCTTAATTGGGGCAGAGTATTTATGTCTCTTAAAGTATAAGGAGGTAAAAGGGGTGTATTACGACAGTAAAGTATGGATAGGTGTAAACGATAAAGGAGAAAAACTTTCACTTCTTCCAAAGATGGCTAATCGTCATGGACTTGTTGCCGGAGCTACCGGAACAGGTAAAACAGTAACTCTTAAAGTTCTTGCTGAGAGCTTTTCAGAGATGGGGGTTCCTGTATTTCTTGCAGATGTTAAGGGGGATATAGCAGGTATAGCTAATCCGGGATCTGACAGTGAAGATATGCAGAAGAGAATAGAAAGATTCGGCCTTGCAGAAGCTGGTTTTGGTTTTAAAGGTTACCCTGTGACACTTTGGGATATATATGGGGAAAAGGGTATTACTCTCAGAACTACTATTTCTGAGATGGGTCCGCTGCTCCTTTCAAGACTTATGGAGTTGAATGATCTTCAGTCTGATATTCTTTCTATAGTATTTAAAATTGCTGATGACAGCAATCTCCTTCTGATCGACACTAAGGATCTCAAGGCTATGCTTAATTATGTTTCTGATCACAATAGTGAGTTTGAGGCTCAGTATGGAAAAATGAGTCCGCAGTCAATTGCTGCAATTGTTAGAGCACTGGTGTCTCTTGAGGTTGCTGGAGGAGACAAGTTCTTTGGGGAGCCGGCACTAAATATCATGGACTTCTTCACATTTGGTGATGCCGGAAAAGGAATGATAAATATACTTGAAAGTGAGAGTCTTATAAGCAATACAAAGCTTTATTCTACATTTCTCCTTTATATGCTTTCTGAGCTTTTTGAAAGACTTCCGGAAGTAGGCGATATGGATAAGCCTAAGATGGTATTCTTCTTTGATGAAGCACATCTGTTATTTAAGGATGCACCAAAAGCGCTTTTGGAGAAAATAGAGCAGGTTGTTAAGCTTATCCGTTCTAAAGGTGTTGGAATATATTTCTGCACACAGAATCCTCGTGATATTCCTGACGGAGTTCTTGCTCAGCTTGGAAATAAGATAGAGCATGCACTTCATGCGTATACACCTGCAGATCAGAAGGCTGTTAAGGCTGCTGCTGATTCTTTCAGAGAAAACCCTGAGTTTAATACCTATGAAACTATTCTTTCTCTGGGAACTGGTGAGGCTGTTGTTTCTTTCCTTGGGGAAGATGGAATTCCAGGTGTGGCAGAGAAGACTTACATACTTCCTCCACAGTGTTCATTCGGTGCGATTGACGCATCAAGACGTGATACGCTTATAAAGAGCAGTATTCTTTATAGTAAGTATTATGAAGCTGTTGATCCTGATTCTGCTTATGAGTTCCTTCAGAGAAGAGGGCTAGAAGAGGCTGAGGCTGCAGAGAAGCTAAAGGCTGAAGTTGAGGCTGAGAAGCAGAGACAGAAGGAAGAAGCTGAGGCAGAAAAGCAGCGTATTAAAGAAGAAAAAGAAGCTGAAAAACAAAAAGAACGTGAAGAACGTGAGGCTGAAAGACAGAAGGAACGTGAAGAAAGAGAAGCTGCAAAAGCGGCTGAAAGAGCTGAAAGAGAAGCTGCTCGTAAGGCTGAAGCTGAAGAAAAGGCTAAGCAGAGAGAAAAGGATAAGGCAGATGCTGAAAAACGTAGAGCTGCAAAGTCTGTTGGAAATGCAGTAACAGGGACAGTTGGACGTGAAGTCGGAAAGACCGTTGGAAAGAAATTTGGAAAGTTCGGACAGACGTTGGGAGGCAACGTTGGAGCAAGCCTTGGAAGAGGTATATTTGCAACGTTATTCAGTTCAAAGAAATAATTATTTCCTTGACACACATTTGACTTATTCATTAGGAGGTGGTGCCGGATGGAAAATAGTTCACATGAAAGACCGATGACTGAGGCGGAGCTCCTTAGCAGTTTTGAGGATGCTATTAATTATGAGCATATATTTGTCAGCTATCAGGCTCAGATCAATCATACTACAGGAAGAATGGTTGGAGCTGAGGCATTAATGAGATGGAAACATCCATTATATGGGATGCAGTATCCTACAGATTTTATTCCTGTTCTTGAGAAGAATGATCTGATCTACAGGGCTGATCTCCATATATTTGAAATGGTATGCAGATTTCAGAAGAAATGTCTGGATGAAAGAATTCCAATGATTCCCATTTCAGTCAACATGTCCCGATATGACATTTATAATCATGAATATGTAGATGCGATAGAAGCTATAAGAAGAAAATATGATGTTCCTGTTAAATTCCTTCGTATTGAGGTTACTGAATCTTCAGCTATTGGAGGAATGGAACTGGTTTCATCTGTTCTAAAGAAACTTCATTCTTTTGGCTATCTGGTAGAAATGGATGATTTTGGAAGTGGTTACTCCTCTCTGAATATTCTTAAGGATCTGGATGTCGATATTATCAAGCTTGATATGACATTTATGAGTGGTGATATCGGAGGAAGAGGAGGAGCTATCATTAGTTCCATCGTACAGATGGCTAAGTGGCTGAATACACCTGTGATCGCAGAGGGTGTTGAAACAGTTGAGATAGCTGATTATCTGAACAGTATTGGCTGTAACTATATTCAGGGTTATCTCTATTGTAAACCGACCGCTCCAGATGAATTTATGGAGATGATCAAGAAGGTTAAGCATGAGCCTATAACTGCAGCGCTGGATCTTATAAAAGCTATGGATGCTGGGAAATTCTGGAATCCTGAATCGATGGAAACTCTTATTTTCAGCAATTTTGTCGGAGCAGCAGCAATCTTTGTATATGATAAATCTGATGAAAGTGCTGAAATAATACGTGTAAATAAGAAATATATAAGAGAGGTCGGAGCTGGTCGTACTGATACTGAAATATTTGATTCGAATCCATGGGCTGATCTGGATAAAACTAATCAGGATATCTATAAGAAAACCATTATGAGAGCCGTTGAATCAAATGACGAAGAAGTGTGCGAAACCTGGAGAGATATCTGTACGAAAATGTGCGGTGATGAAAGTCTTTGTATCAGAAGTGCAATCAGAATCATTGGAAAAGGTGGAGATAAATTCCTCATATACGCGATGGTTCGGAACATTACTAAAGAGAAGAAATGGTCTGAAGACATTAAAGATAGAGAACATCTGCTTAAACAGGGGTTCGAGCATGCAAATGTATATGCCTGGGAAGTGGATCTTGCCACATGGGATATGAGACCTTGTTTCAGGTGTATGAGAGATCTGAATGTGCCACCTGTGGTACATAATTATCCTGAACCACTTATAGAAAATGGTTTATTCCCGGCTGATTATGCAGATATGTACAGAGACTGGATGAAACAGCTGACTGAAGGAGTTGGTGAACTCGAAGCGGTTATACCGCTTACAGTAGGAAGGATTCCGTTCCATGTCAGGTACACGACTGAATTTGATGAAAATGGCAAACCGCTTAAAGCCTACGGCTCAGCAACATTTGTTGTAGATACCCCGCCATCTGAATGATCATAAAGATAGTATAATGAAATAAAAGTGTGTCAGAGGTTCTTTGACACACTTTTTGTATTTTGAATAGATTTTTTTGTATAAAGAAAAATGTTTATATATGGGATTACAAGGAAAGAAATGTAGGCTTCATATCCTTGAATGTACAATAGTATTTGAAGCCAAGACTCCTGGCCAGTTCAGCGGCATCATCCATTCCAAATCCAATATGTTCATAATCGTGAGCATCACTTCCGAATGTCAGAATCTCACCGCCCAGTTCTTTATATGCTTTCAGAATCAGAATGTGTGGATGCATGAAGTCCATTCCACGGTACAGACTTCCGGTATTTATTTCTATACCTTTTCCATTCTCTATTATATTTTTTAATGCTTCATAAATCATTTCCTTGAGATATGGATAGAAACTGATTTCGAAATTATCAGCTGTAACCAGCTCAAAATCACTGGACTTTTTCGGACCATACCGGAATA